>CAZYQJ010000163.1:5388-9246 GCA_964649925.1 uncultured Litorilinea sp. | reverse complement strand
CATATTGATCAAGCACATCGATGCGTCCCACTTGGTTGATCACCCGTTCTCCCGCCACCAGCCTGAGTTGGCCAGGTGAGTCGAGCGGTGTAATCTGTGCGACGCTTGCCTGCACAAGCCTATCCACCGGAACCGCCCCTACCAATACCCATCTCTCATGGCCCTCGGCGGCCATCAAGAGGAGGGCCGACTCGCTATCCATTGTCAATGCGGTGGGCGACACAGGGGTGGAACTGGCACGGGCACGCTGGATCAAGGGGATGACTGCGGGGTCAGTAGCCCAGGCCGCATCGGCGGACACAGGTTGATCCTGCGCATCGTAGAGGGCCAGCCCTTCTGAGAACAGGGCAGTGTCCGGCATGGATCCATCCGTCTGCAGCCCATACGCCAGATGTGCCAGTTCTTCTTGGAAACGCACGACTTGGGCATCCGTCAAGGCCGCGACTGCCTGCGCCTGATCCTGTGCGCGCGCTGCCACCAGGTCGTGCATGGCCCGCTCGTGGCTGTAGAGTTCAACCAGCGCAAGCGCCAGCAGCCCGATGGTCGCGGGCAGGGCAATCCACAGCCAGAGTTGCACACGCATGCTGCGAAAGCTGAAGCGGGTTGGCAGCGATGCGCCCATCTTGCTATCCGGCGGTATCGTCCAGGGTGATCAGCCCGCGCTGTAAGGCGACGGTGACCATCTCTGTCCGCGAGTTGACGCGCAACTTGCCAAAGACATTGGCGAGATGTCCCTGTACTGTGCGGTCGCTGATCTGCAGATCGCGTGCGATCTCACGGTTCGTTTGGCCTTTAGCCACCCCGCGCACGATCTCAAGTTCGCGCCTGCTGAGCGGCTCGGCTAGCGGGCGGTGGGCCACCGTCGCCACCACTTTCGCCGCGATCTCCGGGTCCAGCACGCTCTTGCCCTCGTGGACCTGTTTGACGGCGCGCACCAAATCATCCCCCTGCGCCGTCTTGAGCACATAACCATTGGCCCCAGCGCGCAGCAAGGCCAGGATATAAGGTTCGTCGTCATAGGCGGAGAGGATCAGCACGCGCACCTGGGGATAGTGCTGCTTGATGCGTTTGGTGAGTTCAATGCCGTTCAGCCCTGGCATACGGATGTCGAGGACGGCCACATCGGGGGGGTGCTGCTCCAACTGCTGCCAGGCATTCGCCCCGTCCTCTGCCTCGGCAATCACGCATATCTGGGGATCGGCCTCCAGAAAGTCGCGAATGCCCTTGCGTACCACGGCGTGGTCATCGGCCAAAAGCACACGAATGGATTGAGTTGGGTCACAAGAGCGGGGCTGCATGCCGCATTACTCATTGAATCGAAACCTGCCGCGCGCCTGCCGGCGGCTCTTGCAGAACCGTCGGCACTTATCGCCCCGCATTATATGCTACTCCGGCGTGTTGTCGAACATCAATGAGGTCAGATAATCAGTCAGCGCCCACAGATCCTCTTCATCCAGGATGGTCCCCCAGTTGGGCATGCCGCTCCCCATGCCGCCGCGCGCTATCTTGGCGTAATAGACAGCAGGCGAACGCGTGGCAGCGTGCGAGGGGTCTGTGAAATCCGGCTCCTGTTGGGGCGAAAAGGCAGCCGCCATTCCGTCGCCTTGCCCAGTCTCACCGTGGCAGTCGGCGCAGTTCTGTGCAAAGAGGGATGCACCGCGGCCCAGGCTAGCGGGCGTTGCTGTCTGCTGCCACCAGTACGCGACAAGTGACCAGCGCTCGTCATCGCTCAGGTGGGCAGCGGCCTCTAGCCCCGGCACCGCGCCATCTCGCAGCAGTTCGTATACTTCCAGCGGCGTGACCACCGGCCACCCCAGGTCTGCCAGCAGGGCCAGGGGCGTTTGGGACGGCGCAATGCGCTGCCACAGCACTTCCCCGACAATCGAATCAGGCCGCTCACTTAGCCCCAAGTTGGCGGCATGGGCATGCGCTTGGTGAACGGTATCAAGCGGCAGTTCTGCTATCGCCAACGGGAAACGCTGCGGCTCCTGCGGGTAGGTCAGCGCGGCGTCGGGGTCTGCGGGATCAAACACCTCCAAGACTGTGCGCATCCGCCAGTGGTCCGCGCTGCACCAGGTGGTGCAGTAGAGGACATAACGGCCTGGGGCAGGCGCGACAAACTGCACGGTCTCTTGTTCGCCTGGCGCTAAGGGGCGGCTGCTGCGCACGTCAGTGTGCGCCAGCGCAAAGCTGTGCGTACCGGCGACCGAGGCTACGGTCAGGCGGACTGTGCGGCCGCTGGCGACGCGCAGCGGATCCCCACGCCAGCCCCCCTGCTCCGGCACGGTGGCGCGCACCGTCAGCATGACCGGGCGCAAATCCAGAATACGCTGCCAGTCACGCACAAAGTAGAAGCCAGCCACCGCCAGGAGGGCGATACTCATGCCGTACGCTGCCAGCGAAGCAAACCGGGTATGCGGCGGCGGGCCGGACCATTCAGATGACTCCATAGGCGTCATGGAAAACTCTGGAGCGTCACCGAGGATGCGGATCTACTCGCCGGCGGCGTATCGGTGGGCGGGCCAAAGCGGCTGTAGTTGGCGTCCACCTGGGCACGGATGCGGTCGAGCGGCAGCCCTTGCTCCATACCGCGCCGCACGTCCTGGGCGATATCCACGCAGATGCCGCAGCCCAGCCCATGATAGTCGACGCCGCCATCAGGTTGCCAGAAGCAGGCATAGTTGGAGGTATGGCCCATCACGCCGCAGCCGCAATAGCAGGGGATCTGCTCCAGGGTTGCCTGGTTTGCTGCCGCAAAGCGGTAGGCATCGTGAACTGCACGCGGTGCGCTTTGCACATGCGCGGGCATGTCTTCAGCGTCGGCCATGGCAACGGCGTGTTCACCTGAGTCAGCGCCGCACCCAGCCAAGACTGTACTTGCGAGAAGCAAAGCTAGAACGAGAGAAAAGATAAAAAGCTTACGCACAACATCAACTCCCTTGATTTGGGCTACCGCAACGGATTTATCCGGCCACACACCTGGTTCACTGCTTGGAGTCTAGCGCACCTACGCAACCTTGCGTACCGCCAAATCATCTCTTAGCAGCAAGCAGAGTTGCTTGATGCCAGCCTAGCCAAGTGACTAGGCCGGATATCCGCTTTATGTTCCCTGGCTTAGCATGATGTAGGTTGCCAGCGCCAGAGGCTGCCTCTGGCGCTGTTCCTCACTGCGCCGTTCTCCTGGGCCAGTGTAGGCAAAATGGCGTACTGACGCGCCGCCTGGACTGTGCTAGCATGGCGGCGCAGGCAAGGATGAGACATCGCGCCTGACATGCATGCACACGAACTCCTATAGTCCGGAAGGAGCAGTTGATGTCAAACCGCTTGTACAAACCCCTATTGGCTGTGGCATTGGTCGTTGCGCTGGGGCTTACCAGTATGCTGGCCCTGGCCAGCAGTTTGGCCTTGGCTGCCCCCCCGGCGGCCCCTGACACCACCCAAATCCACCAACAGACCCCGCCTACATCCGCCGTTACCGATACAGCCCCGCATCTACTCCATCACCCTGGACAAGTCACCGGCCCCCTCACTGCAACTGCCTCAGTGCCGCACATGATGGGGATGATGGGCGAGATAATGACCATGATGGGACAGATGCAAGGCACGATGGGGCCCGGCATGATGGGTATGGGGATGATGACCAGCACGATGCCGCTGACGGCAACAATGCCCATGACCGGCAGCATAGCCGTCAGCGACTGTCTGATGGTCGGCCCCATGATGAGCATGATGGGATCGATGATGTCCATGATGGGGGCGATGCAGACCATGCAGGGCATGGTGGCCGGTCACGGTATGATGGGCATGTACGCCTTAACAGATACCATGCCGATGACTGACGCAATGCCCATGCACGGC
>CAZYQJ010000163.1:2706-5288 GCA_964649925.1 uncultured Litorilinea sp. | reverse complement strand
CAGCGCCGAGACGGGGGTCATGCTGGATCACATGATGCAGATGATGGGCCAGATACAGGCCATGGTCGCAGCCTGCCAGCAGATGACCCCAGCCCAAGCGGGCCAGCCCTTTGACCTGAGCTTCATCGACAGCATGATTGAGCATCACGAAGGCGCCATCGCGATGGCGCAGCAGGCGCTAGAGCAGGCCGAGCATGAGGAAATCCGCCAATTGGCGCAGGCGATCGTCGACGCGCAAGCGGCAGAGATCGCCCAGATGCGCGAGTGGCGCGATGCCTGGTACACGGACGCCGCGCCGAGCATGGGGATGGGCATGGAGATGGGTATGATGGAAATCCCAGAAGACGATCAGCCCTTTGACCTGCGCTTCATCAACGCCATGATCTCCCATCACGAAGGCGCCATCGCCATGGCACAGGAAGCCCTAGCCAGCGCCGAACATGAAGAGATCCGCGAGCTGGCGCAGGCGATCATCGACGCGCAGCAGGCCGAGATCGATCAACTTCAGGGATGGCGCGCAGCGTGGTACCCTGACGCCGAGTAAGCGGCGCGCCCGTCGATATACCCGACCCACGCACCTGCTAGGGTGCTGGAAATAGCTACCCCTTGGGCGGCGGCTGGCGGATGCGCGCGTCCATCCACGCTTCATCCTCAGGCCCCAGGGTGATCGACCAATCACGATCGCGCGACCAGGGGTCGATGGTTTCCAGCCACCACGTCGCGCCCGCGGCGATGTAGGGCGCGACCTGCGCCGCACCGGCTGCGGGGTCATCCCCCGGCGTGATGCCCGCCGCCACGTAGTCGAAGGGGGCAGCCGGGTCAGGCCGCAGCGGCTCAATAAACGCCTTGACTGCGGCCAGGTCCTCAGGCGGCATGGGAAAGCCATCGCGGAGCGGAAAGACGCCATCGAAGCGGGCGGCGCGACGCATCGGCGCTTTCCTGGGCCACATGCCGCCAATCCAGATGGGGATGCGACGTTGGACGGGGCGCGGCATAAACTGTACCGGCGCAACCGTATAATGCTCGCCCGCAAAGCTCGTGCGGTCACCCGACCACAGCCTGCGCACGATCTGCAACCCCTCGTCGAGCATGGCCGCACGCACCTTGAGGTCAGTCTCCTCGCCAAACCAGTCGAAGTCATGCTCCGCACCGCCCAACCCCGCGCCAAAGATCACGCGGCCCTGCGACAGGTGGTCGAGCGTGAGTACCTGTCGCGCCACTTGCCACGGGCGGCGGCGGGCCAGCGGGGTGATCATCACCCCCAAGCGCAGGCGTGTGGTGTGTGCCGCAATGGCGGCCAGCGCCGTCCACGGTTCGGCGATGGGATAGCCCTGCTCGTCGTGGATCACGGTATCCCACAGAAAGAAACCGTCCCAGCCCGCGGTCTCAGCGGCTTGCGCCAGTTCGACCAGGGTATGTGGGTCGGCAAGTGCGCCAAAGGGCGGCAAAGTCATGCCGTAACGCATGGCAACCTCCATCGCATGGATGATGAAATGTCACAAGGCAAGCTGGGCAGCAGCCAGTTGATTTGTCTGCGGCTGTGCCTAGACCGCGGCGCGCTCCACAGCAGCCATCACCTGCTTAAGCACCGGCTTGTTCTGGAAATAGAGTACCTCGCCCGGCACATCCTGCAACTTCTCTTTGGCCAGGTTCACGCCCTCATACACCAACAGGATCAGATCGCGCCGCTGCGCAGCACGGGCCTTGGCGACCTTGCGGCGCAGGTATTCGGGATGCCAGTAGCCGACGATCTCCACCAGCGCGCGCCTGCCGTCCTGCTTGTGGGTCAGGGCAAAGTCGGGGATCATCACCGTGTCGCCCAGCACCAGGATCTCATCCTCACGGGTCAGCCGCCAGCAGCCCCGCTCGCTGCCGAACTTGGCCTCAAACTCAGCGGCGAAATCGGCTTCCATACGGCTGTCAAAGTCGCCACTGCGCCGGAAATGCGTCGTCAACGGCGCGGTGTTGTCCAGGCGGTAGACCAGCGGCTGGTCGAACTGGGGCAAATGCACCGTCGCCTCCATCTCCCAGCGGCGGCACAGCAGCAGGGCAGGGAGAAAGGCTGCCAGTTGGCGGCCATAGCGCGTGGTGGCCCTGACAAAAGGGGAGATCGGGCCATCGACCGCGACATGATAACCGCCCTCCTTGGGTGTCGCCCAGGACATCAGTTTGAACAGTTTCAGATAGCGCCAGAAGTCCTTGAACGTATCATGGATCGTCACCTGCAGGCCGTCCGCCCAATAGAGGGCTGCACGCGACACCTCCAGGTTGTAGCGCGTAATCAGGGCCGCTGGTGTCCACGGGGGACCGGCAACGGTCAACACGGAGTTGGCGCGCCGGTCGGCGTAGATCAGGGACTCCGCCTGATCCGGGCTTAATCCCAGTTCTCCTGCGGCGTCCGCCAGCAACTCAGCGCGTGTGCGCGACTGGATCATATCAGGGGTGGCAAAGGCAGGCCCGCGGGCAAACAGGGCGGCCCGCACCTGAGTTGGCGGCACCGGCGTTTCACAGGCGGCAAAGGTAGCGCAATCCGTCAGCACCTTAGCCAGCCCGCGCACCACAACATAGTCGATACGGTCCCC
>CAZYQJ010000163.1:680-2606 GCA_964649925.1 uncultured Litorilinea sp. | reverse complement strand
TCGTCGACGGTATGGCGTACGGTCAACTCGTACAGGACGGCCTGGCGGTTATCGACCTTGCGCAGCACGCGGCCCAGACGCTGGATGTACTCCCGCGCCCCAGCCGTGCCCCCCAACACAATGGCGACCTTGGCCTCTGGCACGTCCACGCCCTCGTTCAGCACCTTGGCAGTGACCAGCACCGGGTAAGCGCCCGCCTGAAAGCCCTCCAGGAACTGCTTGCGCTCAGCAGCCTTGGTCTCATAGGTCACAGCCGGGATCAGGTAGCAGCAGGAGATTTGGTAGGCCACAGCGTTGTTTTCGGTGAAGATCAAGACCCGTTCCTGCCGGTGTTCGCGCAGCAGTTTGTCGAGCATGGCCAGCTTCCCCTCCGCACCGGCCAGCAGCCGTTGGATGCGCTGGCGCGCCAGCAGGGCGCGGCGGGCAGCCGGGTCAAAGGCGCTGAGGCGCGTCAGTTCCCGAAACCAGCGCGCGCCATGCGTGCGCGGCAACTGGCGCTCCCGCACAAAAGCCATGTAAAGGGCGTAGTCGGCATCGTAGCGACGCTGTTCTTCTTCAGTCAGATCAACCCGGATGCGCTCCGTGCGGTACTCGGCAAGCTGTTTGCCAACCAACTCGTCAATGCTTTTTTCATAGACGATGGGGCCGATGAGGTCGGCCACGCGCCAGCGCCCATTCTCCTGTTCCTGCGCTTCAGGATAGGTGGCAGTCAGCCCCAGCCGGTAACGCGCGGGGGTCATCAGGGCAGTCTCCCCCCAAGTGGGCGCAGGTAGGTGGTGGACCTCGTCATAGATAATGAGTTTGAACTGGTTGCCAGCCTGGGCGATCAGATCACCCGCCGAGTGATACGTGGTGACGGTGATAGGCTGGATCTGCTTCTCGCCGCCGTAGTAGACGCCGATCTCGCAGGCAAAGGCGTTGGCCAGGCGGGCGTACCACTGGTGCAGCAAGTCGATGGTGGGCGCGACGACCAGCGCGGAGCGATTGACGCGGTGGATGGCATGGAGCGCGACAAAGGTCTTGCCTGCGCCGGTGGGCAGGACGATGCTGCCGAGACGATGGGCCTGCTCCCAGGCAGCGAGGGCCGCCACTTGATAGTCATGGGGCTCGCGCCGGTCGTGCAGGGTCAGGTCAAGCGGACGCCAGCGCGGTACGCGGTCGCGGATGTTGTGGGCGCGCAGCCACGCAGAGAGCACCGGGTAGTGGTACGCCTCACAACGCCATTTGGCCTTGACCCACTGAAAAGCAGGGGGGACGGATGTGTGTCGGTCCGCGTCGTGGAGGACGAGCGTACCGCCCTGAAAGACAAGCGATGGCGTCACAGCAGGCTCCGGAAAACCAATGCCCAAAACGTGCCGCCATTATATCCATGGGGGGTGGATGGGTAAATTCGGCTATACCCGTAGATGCACGTTGTGCGCGCCTACTGGTGCATTCCCATGCGCGTGCGCCCGCCTTCGTCGTCCTCGATGGCGTTGAACGGCATCGCTCGAATCCGTGCATTTCAATGCGATTCCAGCCGCGCCGCCTTGTGACGGACCAACCAAGCGCGCACCGTGAGCGCATCCGGATAGATTGTGTGGGTCGCCGTGGGATCCAGGTCAATGGTGGCCATGCGCAGCCAGCGCCACATGGCCGTCAGGTCTGTACCCACAAACCCAAAGCGGCGGAACAACCAGACCGGCAGTGGGAACCGCGGCGGGGTGCGGCCCATCACCTCTCGATACAGGGCGCGGCACTGCTCAAGCGACTGCACATCGCTGGTAAGCGCCAGTTCCTTCCCAATGAACCGGTCAGGAGCGGCAAAGGCATGGGCGACGATCGCGCCCAGATCATCTGTGCAGAGCCAGCCAACCGGACGCGAGCCCCCCATCAGCGCGGGCATGACATGCCACGTAGACGCAGCCGGAAAGAACTTCTGGTGGG
>CAZYQJ010000163.1:0-670 GCA_964649925.1 uncultured Litorilinea sp. | reverse complement strand
CAACTCCATAAAGGCCATCGGGCGCAGGATCGTCAGCGGCAGTTCGAGCGCTTTCATATGCTCCTCGATCTGTACTTTTGTCTCCCAAGAAGGGATGCCGGTGTCCTTCGTGCCGGTGCCAGCGGACCCATAGACAAGGTGCTGTACGCCACTCTCCCTGGCCACATCGGCGACGTTCTTGCCCTGCCGGACCTCGGCCTCCGGCCCGCCGATGAAAGGGTTTTGCACACTGTAGACGCCGTATGCGCCCGCAAAGATAGGCCGCAACGAGGCAGCATCATTCATGTCGCCCTGCACCACCGCAGCGCCGGTGGCCTTCAGGGCTTGCGCCTGCTTGCCCGTTGCGTTGCGTGTCAGGGCGCGCACATGCCACCCCTCCTGGAGCAGATGGCGGGTCACGGCGCTCCCCTGAAGCCCTGTGGCCCCTGTCACGACGATTGTGCGGCGATTCTGAGCGTTCATGGCTTCCTCACCTCGAACCGATTGACTTATTTGCGAGTAGCTAAGGCTTCGTCCAACATCGACGACTACCGCCGTTTTGGCTTTGAGGTCAGCCAGCCTGCGCTTGAGATGTTTCCAGGTGGGCCTGTCTACACCGGCATGACACGCCCCGCACGCACTGAGGAAGCAGGAGCATTTGAGGCAGAATCACGGGGAATCATGCGAACGT
>CAZYQJ010000162.1:469-9252 GCA_964649925.1 uncultured Litorilinea sp. | reverse complement strand
CCTTGCTCCCAGTTGCACGCTCGCCTAGCCGAATCCATTACTGGACCCGCTGGTGGGCTCTTACCCCACCCTTTCACCCCTCACCTGGCTATACAGGCGGGTCTACTCTCTGTTGCGGTTGTAGTCGACCATCCGTTACCAGATGGCCGCCCCCACTTCCGGTTTCATGGGGCAACCTTTCTACCTCACAAAACCTTTCTGCCCACTAGAGACAGAAGGCATACAGAGATAGAATGGGAGTCGGGAAGTTCCTCTGCCGGTTCAGCGACCGGCAGCGACAGTCTCTATCCACTCCTCAATTTCGCTATGTATTGACCTGTTAAATGGCAGCCGCTGACACATGCGCCTCTGTCAGCCCTGCGGGACAATGAACCTTAGTGTACCATTATAGCAGGCCCAATGTCAAATTTCTGCCCTGTCGTCGAGGTCTGACGTCTGTCCAGGCCCCGAGAGATCCAGTTCCGGCTGGCGCGGCCCTTCGACCCAAACCTGCCCGTCCGACCAGTTCTCCTGCTTCCAGATCGGCACAATCGCCTTGAGCCGTTCAATCGCATAGCGACACGCCTCAAAACAGCCATCACCACGGTGCGGGGTCGCGACGGCAATCACCACGCTTGGTTCGCCGATCTCGCATCGCCCCACCCGATGCAGGATGCTGACCGCCTGCACCTTGGGCCAACGCTGCTTGATCTCCATACCGATCTGCGCCAGCATGGCCTCCGCCATCTCCGTGTACGCTTCGTACTCCAAAAAGTCGGTGCTGCGCATTCCTCGATCGGTCGCCGTCTCCCCACGCACCACCCCGCTAAAGGTCGCAATGGCCCCACAATCAGGCCGGTTCACGCGGCTCGCCACATCATCCAGCGACAACGGTTGATCTGTGATCTCAAACAGTTTGGGCGTATTCACCATCGATCCCCCCTGATTGTTCTCGTCGCCACCCGATACCGGCGGGAACAACGCCACGACATCCCCTTCGGCCAGCACCCGGTCAAGTTGAGCGTATCGCTGGTTGACCGCAGCGTAGACAGGTCGCCCTGTCACGCGCAGGGACGGAAAGACTTGCTCGACCGCTGCCAGTGCATCGGCCAGGGTGGCCCCTTCCTTAACGTCTACGCTCTGCTCAGACCAGCCCGCTTCCTGGCGCAATGTTGCAAACAGCCGAATCACTACTTTCATTCAAGTTCACTCTTCTCAACGATCCTGCTCAATTTGACGTCGCCATGCACCGGATTTGCCGCCCACCTTCTCCACCAGCTGAATCTCGCCAATTGTCATCGTCTTTTCCAGTGCTTTCGCCATATCATAGATTGTCAGCGCCGCCACACTCACCGCGGTCAACGCCTCCATCTCCACCCCCGTCTGCCCATTGCAGCGTACGGTGGCGGTGATCACCACCCGGCTGCCCGGTTCATCGATCTCGAACTCGATGGCTACTTTGGTCAACAAGAGCGTGTGGCAGAGCGGGATCAACTCCGGCGTCTTTTTGGCAGCCATGATCCCGGCCAGCCGCGCTGCGGCCAGCACATCCCCTTTGGGAACGTTCCCCTCGCGGATGGCGGCCAGCGTCGACGGCGACATCTGCACCACCCCGCGCGCCACCGCCGTGCGGCTTGTCACCGCTTTGTCGCCCACGTCCACCATCGTAGCATGGCCGTGTGCGTCCAAATGGGTCAACCCATCACTCATTCGTTACACCTCGCCTATGACCAAAGCCGTCACCACCGAACCTGCCGCCAGTTCACCTTCCCCCTGAGGGAGTTCCAGCAGGGCATTGGCCGTACGCATACTCAATAGACGGCTGCTCGCCTGGCGGCCTGTGCTGGTCGCCAGATAGCCCCCGCGCCCCTCGTTGAGCGAGCCATCCCAGCGCAGCGTCGCCCGGTGATATTCCGGACGGTAATCATCCAACGCCAGCGGCTGCGCCAAGAATGCATGGACGCGGCGCAGCGACGGGTCCGGCCACCCGGCCAGTTTGCGGATCGCCGGGAGCACCAACAGATAAAACGTCACCAGGCTGCTCACCGGGTTCCCCGGCAGGCCAAAGACCAGCCGTCGCCGCCCCCCAACATCCGCTGTGGCAAAGGTGCAGGGCTTGCCCGGCTTCATACGCAAGCGGCCAAAATGTACCGTTCCGGCCTGCTCCAATAGGGGCTTGATCAGGTCTAACTCCCCCATCGAGACACCACCCGTCGAGAGCAGGATATCCGCTTCCGCCATGCCACGCTGGACGCGGGCTTCCAGTTCACCGCGCACGTCGGGCGCGATGCCCAGGTCCACCACCTCTGCGCCCGCCGCAATGATCGCCGCTGCCAGCGTTGCCCGGTTGCTGTCCCGAATCTGACCCGGCCCCGGATCGGCGGACGGCTCCACCAGTTCATCCCCGCTGGACAAGATCGCCACGCGCGGGCGTTGAACCACCGGCACTTGGGCGACGCCCACCGTTGCCAACAGGCCGATCTCCGCCGCGGCCAGCCGTTCGCCAGCCTCCAGGACGCGCTGTCCTGCCGCCACATCGCTGCCCACCGTGCGGATGTCCTCCCCGGCGCGCACCGATTTATGGATGCGAACCCGTGTGCCGTTAGGCGATGCCAGCCGTTCGGTATCCTCCACCTGCACCACCGCATCCGCGCCCGCCGGGATCGGTGCGCCGGTCGTGATATAGGCGACTGTGCCCGGCTGCAGGGTAAAATCCGCCACACGGCCCGCGGTCACCTCCCCGGCCATCACATACTCGCCCGGCCCATCCGCTGCCACCACGGCATAGCCATCTTTGATCGACGCGGGAAAGGGCGGCAGCGGGTCGCGAGCATAGACATCCTCGGCCAGAATATAGCCAAGTGCGTCCTGCAGCGGCAGGGTGGTCGGCGGCAGCGTGACCGTCTGCGCCAGGACCAACGCCTGAGCGTCCGGCACAAGCAACATGGGATAAGGTGATTCAGCCATACCAATCGAG
Organism: uncultured Litorilinea sp.; assembly: GCA_964649925.1. Taxonomy (GTDB): domain Bacteria; phylum Chloroflexota; class Anaerolineae; order Caldilineales; family Caldilineaceae; genus QEUY01. Next base: position 6,296 of record CAZYQJ010000162.1, on the reverse strand, counting down.
TCCAGTCGTCCGCGAGCGCGCCGAAGCGCCATCAAATATCCACATCCACCGGCTCAGGCATCCGCTCCAACACCAGCGCAGCCCACGCCATCAACTGCTCGTCGGCCCCAAATGGCGCGACCAGTTGCATCCCCAGCGGCAGCCCATTGCGCGCCCGGCCCGCAGGCAATGTCAGCGCAGGCATCCCGGTGTGCGTCCAGGGCAGGTTCATGTTCGGATCGCCTGTAACTTCCAAACCTTGCGGAGCTGGGCCGGTTGCCGCGGGGGTCACCCACAGGTCAATCTGTTCGTCGGCCATTTGATCCGCCAACGCTGCACGCCGCGCCAGACACAGTTCGCGCAACTCCGCCAACTCGTCATCACTCACTGTCTGGCCTGTGCGGATCGCGTCCACTGTGCGCGGGCGGTAGAGCGATTCATGAGAGGCAAACCACTCGGCGTGTTCGCGCGCGAATTCGCCAAAGGCCAGCCGCCGGTGCTGCACATTCATCTCGGAGATGTCGGCCAGGGCGGGCACCCGTTTCACCGTGCAGCCTGCCACCTGGAGCATCAACAACGTCTCCTCGAAGATCTCCAACGCCTGCGGCTCGGTCTGGTCGAGATAGAGGCCATCGGGCACGCCCAGCACGGGCAGCGTGTCGGGTTCCTTGACTGCCTGCCAGTTGTCACACAGCACAGCCGCCGCTGCCTCCATACCCGCCAAATCCTGCGTAAACAGCCCCACATGGTCTATCGTGCGCGAAAAATAGACCAGCCCTTCGGTCGGGATGCGGTTGAGGCTAGGCTTGAAGCCGATAATGCCGCAGTAGGCCGCGGGACGAATGACGGACCCAATTGTCTGTGTGCCCAGGGCCAGGTTGCACATGCCCGCTGCAACCGCCGCCGCCGACCCGCTGCTGGACCCGCCCGGCGTGTGCGCCACGTTGTGCGGGTTGCGCGTCGGCCCCGGTTCAAAAAAGGCAAACTCGGTCGTCACTGTCTTGCCCGCGATCAGCGCGCCTGCCTCGCGCAGCCGTTTCACGCAGACAGCCTCCGGGCCAGCAAACAACTCCGGCGGCAGTTTGCTCCCGGCGCGCGTCACAAAGCCATCTACATGAAAGACATCTTTCACCCCCACCAACGCCCCATAGAGCGGGGGGTAACGTTTGCGCCCCGGAACCCGTGCGCGCAGGGCAGCCGCCTCCTCGCGCAGCCGTTGCAGCCGGTTCATCTCCGGCAGGAACGCCCGCACATGCGGGTCATATGTATCGATCCGGTTGCACATCTGCTCCAAAAACAGCGACAAGCTGTGCTGGCGATGCTGCAACCCGTCCAATGTCGCTGCCAGCGGCGCTTGATTAATGTACATAGCCACCCTCACTTATGCGCTTCATTCCCCAGAGCCGCCGACTAGGGCAAGGAGTCCAGCCTCATCCAGTGTGGGGACGCCGAGTTGGGTCGCTTTGTCCAGCTTGCTGCCTGGATTCTCGCCCACGACCACATAGTCGGTCTTGCTGCTGACGCTGCCTGTCACCTTGCCGCCCTGCGCTTCAATCAGGCTCTTGGCCTCATCACGGGTGAGTGTGGGCAACGTGCCCGTCAGCACGAACGTCTTGCCGCTCAAGGCAAGATCCTCCGCACGCACCCGCCGCGCCGCACTGTCCTCGTCTGCGATACGAACACCGGCCTCGGCAAACCGCCGGATCAAGGCTCGGTTGGGTTCCAGCGAAAAATACTCCACCACACTGGCCGCAATGCGCGGCCCCACACCGTTGATGGCGCTCAATTCCTCCACCGAGGCATTCATCAACCCCTCGATGCTGGGATACGCCGCCACCAACAATTCGGCCACCACCGACCCGACATAGCGAATGCCCAACCCGGTGAGCAGCCGCGCCACGGGACGCTGCTTGCTCGCCTCGACAGCGGCCTGCAGGTTTTCCACGCGCTTATCGCCATACCCTTCCAACTCGCGGATCTCGTCCCAGGGCAGCGAGTAAATGTCTGCCAAGTCATGGATATAGCCGCGCGCCACAAACAACTCGGCCTGACGGATGCCAAACCCCTCGATGTCCATCGCGCCCCGGCCCACAAAATGCTCGACCATCCGCACCAACTGGGCCGGGCAGGCATTGTTGACACAGTAGGTCGCGGCCTCTCCCTCCGGGCGCACCAATGGCTGGCCGCATACGGGGCAGGTCTCCGGCATCCGCCAGGGCTGCTCTTCTCCGGTGCGCAGGTCTGCCAGCGGGTGCAGCACCTTGGGGATCACATCCCCGGCGCGCTTGACCATGACCTGATCGCCCACGCGGATATCCAGGGCTTTGATATAGTCCTCATTGTGAAGCGTGGCCTTGCTGACCGTCACACCGCCGATCTGCACCGGCTCCAACACCGCATTCGGGGTGATCACTCCGGTGCGCCCCACGTTGACCACAATATCCAACAGCCGTGTGACCTCTTCCTGACCGGCAAACTTATAGGCGATGGCCCAGCGCGGGTCTTTGCCCCGAAAGCCTAGCTGCGCCTGTAACGCCAGGTCATCCACCTTGATCACCACGCCGTCCACCTCAAAGGGGAGGTCATGCCGCTGCGCGCCAAAGGCGGCCACGGCCTCCACCAGCGCATCAAACGCATCGTCGCCAAAGGTACGCACACCGGGATAGATAGGCAGCCCCAACTCGGCCAGATAGGCCAGCGCGCCGCTATGCGTCATGATCTGCGGCCCGCCCTCCAGCAGCAACGCCTGATAGACCCATAGTTTGACAGGACGCCCTGCGCTGATGCGGCTGTCTAGCTGGCGCAGGCTCCCGGCTGCAAAGTTGCGCGGGTTGGCGAAGGTGCGCCCGTCCTGTTCCAACTGCCGCCGGTTGAAGGTCTCGAAGTCCGCCTTCTCTACATAGGCCTCGCCGCGCACCACCAGCCGGTCAGGGGTCTGCACGCCGCGGCGTCGATCCGCGGGGATGTGCAGCGGCAGCATCCGCACCGTGCGCAAATTGGGCGTGATGTTCTCGCCATACACCCCGTCGCCGCGCGTCGCGCCCAACACAAAGCGCCCCTGCTCATAGTGAAGCACCACCGTCAGCCCGTCGAACTTAGGCTCCAGCACGTAGGACAGCCGATCCCGGTCTGCCGCTGGCAGCAGCCGCTTGACGCGATCACGCCAGGCAAAGAGGTCATCCTCGCTGAACGCATTGCCCAGGCTCAACATCGGGGCCGGATGGCGCGTCTTTTCAAAGCGGTCGGAGACGATCCCGCCGACGCGCACCGTTGGGCTGTCATCGCTCTGAAGCTCCGGGTGCGCTTCTTCCAACGCCTGTAACTCATGGAACAGTTGGTCAAATTCGGCGTCGCTGATCTCCGGGTCATCCAGCATGTAATAGCGATACTGGTGATAGCGGATCAGGTCGCGCAGTTCCTGCACGCGGGCGCTTGGCGTGGTATCTGTTGCGGATAGGCGGGCTTCTTCACTCATAGCCTCGTTCCCTTGTCTCCTCGTACCGGCCTATTCTACCAAAGATAGCCCCGGCGCGGGCGTCCATCCGACCAAGCCATCGGCGGCGCGCACGCGTACCCACGCCGCCCCTGCGGCCTCCACCGGATACCCGGCGAAGTCGCCACCCGGTTCCAACACCGTCAACATCACGCCCGCCGCATATTGATCCAATACCAGCCCTTCCGTGTTTGGCTCGGCATAAATCACAACCGTCTCGGCGCGGTTCTGCACCGTCGCACCGGGTGCAAAGACCGGCGCATCCTCGGCCACCTGCGTCACCTGCGGCTCCGCATCGCCCGTGGGTTCGGCGGGCACAGACATCCCCGCAGTGCGTGTCACCAGCCCCGATTCCGTGGGGGTGACCACTTCCGTCGCGCCGACGCCCGCAGCCGTGCCCTCTGTGCCGGTGACGGTTACTTCCGGTTCTCCACTGGTTGCATCCTGCGCAGTGGTAGGCACAACCATCCCCCCCACAATCGGCGTCACTTGGACTTCTGCGCCGATGGGCGGTTCGTCATCATTCAATTGCTCCACAAACAAGGCGATTCCGATGAGCGCGATGATACCCACTAAAATCAGCGCCGCCCAACCCAACCAGGGCTGCGAACCTGAGGAGGCTTTCGGCGGCGGGGTCGGGCGCGTAGAAGGAATCTTCCGTGTTCGACGTGTCCGAGTCATCTCTGTCTCCGGTCCAGAGTGTGTCAGGCGTTCAACGCGCCTGAAGGGAATAACATCTAGGCAGACGTGCGCCGGTCCTTGAGGAATCCAAGCATTTCGTCCAGCGGATAGGTGTTGATCACATCTTCAGGCCGTAGCCAGGCACGTCGTGCCGTCGCAATGCCATACGTCATCATCTCCATACCGTCACGCGCATGGGCATCGCTGTTGATAGCGATCTTGCAGCCCAACTCCACCGCACGCCGCGCATAGACATCGTTGAGGTCCAGCCGGGAAGGATGGGCGTTGATCTCGACCACGGTGCCCGTTTCGGCACACGCTTGAAGCGCGCGCTCCACGTCGAGGTCAGAGGGGGGTCGCGAGCCGATCAGCCGCCCGGTGGGGTGGCCTAGAATGTCCACATGGGGATTATAGACGGCTTTGAGGCAGCGCGCCGTAATCGTCTCACGGTCCTGGCGCAGCCCGCTGTGGATGCTCGCCACCACCACATCCAGTTCGGCCAGCGCATCATCCGGCAGCCCCAGGCTCCCATCCGCCAGGATTTCGACTTCCGTGCCGCGCAGCAGGCGGAAATCCACACCCTGATCGGCCCATTGTGCGTTGAGTTTGGCGATCTCGGCGGCCTGCGCCTGCAAACGCGCCGGGTCCAACCCGCCGACCATCCCCAGCCCGACGCTGTGGTCGCTCACCACCCAATAGGTATAGCCGCGGCTGCGTGCCATGTCCGCCATCTCAGCGATGTCGGCTGTGCCGTCGCTCCAGGTGGTGTGACCGTGCAGTTCCCCGCGAATATCGCCCAAGGTGACGAGCGTGGGTAGTTTGTGCTGAAGGGCCAGTTGGATCTCGCCGCGGTTCTCGCGCATCTCCGGCGGCATCCAGTCCATACCCAAGAGGGCGTAGAGGTCAGCCTCGTCCTCAAAGAAACGTTCCTCGCCTTGCGATGCATCGCCGCTGCCGGTGGCGGTCGCGCCGTATTCGTTAAGGCTCCAGCCCTGCCGCAGCGCCAGTTCGCGCAGTTCGATGTTGTGTTCCTTGTTGCCGGTGAAGTGCTGCAGCGCCGCGCCCCAATGCTTGGCATCCACCACCAGCAGGTCGACGCGCATCCCGGTGGTCAACACCACGCTGGACTTACTCTCGCCGCGGCCCAACACGGCTTCCACCTGGGGCAGCGTGCAAAAGGCCTCCATCACCTCGCCGGGGACATCGCTCGCCGCCAACATATCCAGGTCGCCGATGGTCTCGCGCCAGCGGCGCAAACTGCCTGTCACCTCCAGCCGCCGCAGCGCCCCTTCCGGCACGCGTGCGCGCAGGCTGTTGACCAGCGATTCGGCCAGGGGCCGCGCCTCGCCAATCGGCACCCGCTCATCCCCGCGCTTGGTCGCCAGTTCAATGCCGCGCAGGATTTTCTGCTCGCTCTTTGCGCCAAAGCCCTTTAGCTCGCGCAGTTTTCCGGCCTCGGCGGCGGCGCGCAAGTCATCCACGCTGGTGATGCCAAGTTCCTGCCACAGCCGCCGTGCCGTCTTTGGCCCCACATCCGGCACATGCAGCATCTCCACCACACCTGTGGGCACCTGGCTCTTGAGCTGCTCGAACTCCTCCACCTGGCCGGTTTCCAGCAGTTCAGCAATGGCCTTCGCCAGGGAATCCGAAGCCTCTTTTGACAGGGTGTAGGCT
>CAZYQJ010000162.1:0-459 GCA_964649925.1 uncultured Litorilinea sp. | reverse complement strand
GTTCGCACCCACCCCGTGAATCGACTCCACCTTGCGCTCGGCGTGCAGCACGTTGATGTCCTGGCCCAGCGTACGCACCGCTTCCGCCGCGTTCTGAAACGCAGCTATCCGAAAACGGTTGGCCTCCAGGATTTGCAGCAAGTCAGCGACCAGCGTCAGTTCCGCCGCGACATCGCGGTTTGAGATATGTGGCGACGGTGTCGCCTTGGACTTTGCCGATGTGGGCACAGTGGCGATCCCTTTCGTCATAGAGACCAGGTAGAACCCGGCCCGGTCATACATCCAGGCGAGATTATAGCATGGCTGGCAGATGCAACCAAGGTATTGGCCTATAACTAGACCCGCTCCACGATCAGCGCGCGGCCCATGCCGCCCGCTGCACAGAGCGTCACCAATCCGGTCGCCAGATCGCGGCGTTCCAGTTCGTCGATCAGCGTCCCCAGCAAGATCGCCCCCGTC
>CAZYQJ010000161.1:0-9270 GCA_964649925.1 uncultured Litorilinea sp. | reverse complement strand
GCCCGAGGTGCTGGACGATGGCATCAGCGGGTTCATTGTCGACAATCTGGACGATGCGGTGCGCGCCGTGCAGCGCGTAGACACCTTGGATCGGCAGCGCTGCCGCCAAATCTTCGAGCAACGCTTTAGCGCATCCCGGATGGCTCAGGATTATGTAGCGATCTACCAACAAATCCTCGACGCCCGGCAGCTACCACGGCGGGATGGTTACCACATCCCTGCACCAACTACATTGCAGCCGCCCGTTGTCGTGTTTGACCGCCTGATCCAGAAGCTGGATGGTTGACTCGCCAACCGTCCCCGACACGGAATGCTGTATGGAGCAGAAAGCAGCGGGCATCCTGATACACTCTTAACGTACTCGGCTCCATAGCGACCCGATCCACCACCCGCCACGCAGCCGTTCACTGTGACGAAGGCCACAGGAAAGGTGTGCGTGGCGGCACCTTTACATGTCCTGACATATGGTACATTCAGACATAAGGCGCGCCGCAAAACAGCGTCCGCCAACGTTGATCATTCAGAGGCCTGCTACACTTGGCATTGCCCCGGCGATTCCCTGCCGCATCTCCACGTCCACGCCCTCAACGCCGCTCGCGCCTGGCTCACCAGACTCGTGTTGCAGGCCAGCCTGTTGACGCAGCCCCCGCCGGATTCACGTTCGTTCAGCCAGCCGGATGAAAACGCCCGCCACGAAAGAGGATCGCCGTGACCACGCAACCCTCACCCGCCCGTGTGCGCCTCACAGGTACGCAATGGCGAAGGCTCACCACGGTTCTGGCCCAGGCATTCCCTCGCTATCAAGACCTGCAGCAGTTGCTACAGTTCGAACTTGGCCTTGACCTACAGGTTGAGATCGCTGGCCCTGGCCCGGTGCGCGATGTGTTGTTCGACATCATTACCTACACCGAGGCGCGCAACCGCACCCTCGAACTGGTAGAGGCCGCGCTGCGTAACCGGCCCAATCTGCCTGACCTCCTGGCCCTGGCTCAAGAACTGCGCATCGTGCCCGACGCATCCAGCCTAGAACGGACACTGCGCGCCGCTAACGTCGTTTTCGATAGCGCCCAATTCCGGCAGCGGCTGGCCGAGATCGAACGCCAGGTCTGTCGTATCGAGCGCGACGGCCAGCCGCTGGGCACAGGCTCTCTGATCGGCCCGGAGGCCGTACTCACCAACTACCACGTGGTCGAAGACCTCATCGCCGCCAAGCCCGGGGTGTCGCCCACCCGGTTTGCGCTGCGTTTCGACTACCGGTTGCTTGACGATGGGCAGATGATCAACGCCGGGATACGCTTTGCCCTGGCGGACGATTGGCATATCGACAGCAGCCCCTACAGCCCCCTGGATGCCCAAAGCGAACCCAAGCCTGCCGACCCGGCCATCGACCAGCTAGACTATGCCGTCCTGCGCGTGGCTGGGCGGCCCGGCGACGATAGCGCCAGCAAACTCCCTGATCCCGGCGACACGCCCGCACGCGGCTATGTCGCGCTTCCCGCGCCAGGCCAGCCCTACGGCTTCTCAGCCAACCGCGTGCTCTTTATCGTGCAGCACCCGTTCGGCCACCCGCTCAAGATCACGGCCAACACGTTCCGCAGCATCAACGGCAACCAAACGCGCATCACCTATCTCAACGACACCAACGCCGGATCCTCCGGATCGCCCTGCTTTAACGCCAACTGGGAGTTGGTCGCCCTCCATCACAGCGGCGACCCGGCGTTTGCCCAGCCACAGTACAACCAGGGCATCCCGATCCAGGCTGTCGTCCAGTTGCTGCACCAGCGCGGCAAGTTGGACGCAATCTTGCTCCACACCGGAGCCTGAACGTGTACCGGCGGTGCGCTGCTGGCGTTACCGTCATGTCCCATAGACAGCCATGGAACACCAATGGAATGAGTCCATCTTTGTCGACCGTGCCGCCGAGGTCGCCCAGTTCGCCCAGATTATCCAGGCGGACACCCCTGCCTTTGCGCTGGTGATCGAAGCCGACCCGCTGATGGGCAAAACCTGGCTGGCCCACAAGATGGCACGCCACTGTGAGCAGGAGCGCGGCCATCCCTGCGTCTTCTATATCAATTTCCGTGACCGCCGCGCACAGCACAACGTCCAGGACTTTCTCAGCCTCCCCCTGCTGATCCGTGCCGAGTTCTGCGCCAAGTTGGGCCAGGAGACCCTCTTTACCTCGCTCCAGCAGGCCCTGGACGAATTCACCGGCCACAATGTCCAGGTTCCACAGAACAAACTGGGGCCGCTCATCCGTAAACTCAGAGACCATATCCGCACCGAAGGCCCGCTGCAAGAACTTGTCGCCTTCGCCCTGCCTGAACCGTATGAACATATCGTCAACGCCAACGCCACCCTCCGCGAGAAGATCCTCCAGGTCGTGCTGTGGGCTCGCACCCACGGTCATCTCCCCACGCTGATCAGCGAGATCCCGGCAGTTCTCGGCCCGCTGGGCCATAAGGTCAACTGGTGGGAAGGCTTCGAAGCACTGCGTAACGGGGATGCGCCCTCTCAGCCCCCCGCCCAGCCCGCGACCTTCACCACCGATCAGGGCCTCCTGCCGCGCTTTTCCACCGTCGAAGAACGCGAGTACGCCGAACGCACGATCAACGACGCTTTCTTCGCCGATCTCCAGACACTGAGCGACCACAGCGGGCCGATCCTCTTGCTGCTCGACGGCTATGAAAAGGCTCCGGATGAAGCCCGGCGCTGGGTCGAAAACGAGTTGATCGAACGGCTAGACTTGGGTAAGCTCCATAAAACGGTGCTGATCATCGCGGGGCGCGAGCGCATGCCCGCGGTGGCGGAGCGCGACCGGGCGCACTTTCACAAGCTAAAGGGGCTGCCCCTGCTTTCCAGAGAGGATATTGAGGAATACCTGGCGCGTGTCCGTGCCCTCCTCGCCATCGAGGAGATCCACCTGGACATCGATACCCTCTACCGCACCGGGGGACGCAAACCCGGCAAGCTGGCCGACATGGTAGGCGAAGCCATTGCGGCCATCCAGGCCAACGACCCGTTCTTTGAGGAGGGGCCGCCATGACCGACCCGCCGCCAGCCAACGAAACGCCGACCGGCGAGATCACCCGACGCATCCTCCACACCGTCCACCCGTTGATGGCGGAGGCGTTTCACCTGGCCGCCGTCCCATTCTGGTTTCGCCAATCGCTCTTTGCGAGTATGCGCCAAAAAGCGGATGGCCGGGACAGTGGGCTGATTGAACGGCTCAACGTCTACCCATTTGTCTACCGTACCCACGACGTCGGCCTGCTGGCAGAGGAACCAGCCTACGCCCTGCGCGCGGAACCACGACTTGCCATCCTCGAAGAGTGGATCAGCCAGGAGCCGGACGCTTTTCGCCAGGCGCATCGCCGCGCCCTCGGCTACTGGCAGGCACACCCCGATGCCAACAGCTTTGCCCAACAGCAGAATCTGCTCTACCACAAGTTTTTTGTTCAACCGGGTGAAGCCGTCGTCGACTTGATCACCCTCTTTCGCGACTACACGACCTCCCGACTCTTGGCCGCAGCGCAGCGCATTCTGGAGACCGCAGCCGAAGCGCACGCACTCCACAGGCTGTTGCCCCCCTCAGACAACGACATCCCACCCGGTCTGGGCGACCTGCTCACCTATCTCGATATTCGGCTCGACCAACTGCGGGGCCACTGGGCCGACCGTACCGGCGATCTAAACGCCCTGCGCTTTCGGACGGACCTGTCGCCCGACTTACGGCCCTTTGTCGTCCGTGCGCGCGGCCACGCCCTGGCACAGGCAGGCCACTATGTGGATGCCATCCACGAATTCAAGGAAGCCATCGAGCTGCTCAAACGGCTTACCGACAACCCCTTTACTGGCCCCATCCGCAGCGCCGAACTGGCAAATACCTACCTGGCACTGGGCGATGCGTATCTCGCCTTTGCGGGTTCGCTGGTCCGGCCTCAGCCCGTACAAAGCCGCGCCCGATCCTGGTGGCGGCAGATCGGGTCCATCAGCCAGCTCATCATCTCTCTGCCGCTGATTATCTACCTCAGTTGCTCGCTGCGCCGCCCCATCTGGCACATCTCGATGGGGCCGACCCTGGCGGGCATGGATTGGATGGTAGCGCGGCTCTATACGGACGGTGTCAAGGCCTACGAGCAGGCACAGCGCTTGCTGGCCGCGCAGACCAGCACAGAAGCCGGTCTGGTGGCGCGTGAAAAGCTGGCCTCCAGCTACCTGCTGCTGGGCGATGCAGGCAGCGCGGCGGCGCTGCTCTCCGCTATCCAACCGGAGGCGGTGCAGTCTATGAGCCTCTACCGCTCCGCCGTCATCGATGTCAAGCTGGCGCAGGCGTATCTCCAGCAGGGGCAGCCCGACAAGACAATTTCCCTGCTCACAGACGCCATCCCCGTCGTCGAGATATACGAAGATCAAGACCTATCGCCGCAGGCGCACAGTCTGCTGGCAGAGGCCCATCTGGCGCTGAACGATCCGGACAAGGCGATGGACGAATTCGACCATGCCATCCAGGGCTACCGGCAACTGGATCGCTGGGGTGCGGCCACCGCCCTTGTCGAACGGATGGAAGCCTGGTGCGCGGCCCATCGACTGCCGCCGCTGGCGGACAAAGCCCAACAGATAGCCGATTCGTTGGCGCGCCGCCGCTATCCGGTCGAATACCGTCATCCCGTGTGGAAATCGGTACAGTATGGCCTGCTGCTGGGCCTAGTGATCTTGCTGTTTTTCATTCCGCTGTTGGCGGTGCAGATCAACCTCTCCTTCAAACTGGAACCGAACATCCGCTTTGTCGCCCAGCCGATCTTGGGGGGAACGGGCCCGGCCGCGCCGGAGATCGAGGGGATGGTCACTGTGGGCGGTATCGAGAACCTCGGCAGCGTCTATGTACCTAGCGCAGCAGTGATCCTGCACGGGATGCTGGCGTTTGCGGGCTACTTGATCTTTTCACTCCTGCTGGGTCTGGGGCTGATCGCGTTTACGTCGATCCGCCTGCTCGAACAGCAGACCCAACGCGCCCAGGTGGACCTGCACCACGACCAGTTGGTTCAGGGAGAAGGCTCGGCGCAGAGGAACCTGCCGCTGGATCAGGTGCAGCGCATTATCACTGCCAACGTCCGGCTTTGGTCCTCATTCCGCGCCGACTTTTCAACGTTCACCGTGATTACACCGCAAGCGCGCGTGGTCGTCCGGGGCGCGACCCACTGGTATCACAGCCTCTATGACCGCATTCGCAGGTTCGCGCCCCAGGCGCAGACGATCTCATATGACTACTGGCTGCGGCGGAGCGCAGGCTTTGCCGTCTATGTGATGGCAACCGTGCTGTTACTGCTGCTTGCCGCCGCCATCCGCTGGCCGATCTGGCCCATCGACCAACCGCTGCCGTGGCTGTACTACCGCCCCATTGACCTCTACCCCTATCTGATCCTGGGCGTCGCCCTCCCACCGCTTTACTGGTTCATCGTCCGCCCGCTGCGGATCATGCGCTATCAATCCCCCTATAGTGCCTGGCCTTGGTGGCTGATGGGGTTCGGCGCCCTGCTGTTGATCGTCCAACTTGTCACGCGCTTTCGCCCACTGCTCACGGCAGCCAACCTCTACCCGCCGCTGCTCACGGCCTGCCTCTTTCTCTTTCCTGCGCTCTTCATCTGGCGTGTGCGCGAAGCCGGAGACTCCATCTATGCCCGCACAACCCGCATCGCCGCACTTCTCATCGGCGTGGCGATCACCGTGCTCGGCATGACTGTCGTCGGGCGCGAGGTGTGGGCCTATCACCAATTAGCGGTAGGTAACTGGCACTATCGGCAAGTCGTGTCCGGCCGCGAAGACCTGCTGGACGAGGCACTAGCGGCCTATGACCGCGCCGTTGACATCGGCAGCCGCCCCGTCTGGGGGTTCAGCTACGACCCGGCCAGCCCCGTCGGTCTGCGCCCGCCCGACACGCTGACATGGGCCGTCGCCCAGCAAAACCGGACCACCCTGCTGGCACAGGTGGGGCAGTATGCAGACGCCAAAGCGGATTACCTGCAATGGCCGGATGTCCTCAAACAAAGCGTCAAAGCGCAGGCATTCCTCGGCCTTGTGCGCCAGGCAGCCGGGACCAGCGGCGACACCCCGGCAGCCATGCAGTCCGATCCCGCCGATTTCAACAGCGCCACCTTCAACTTTGACCTCGCCATCGGCGCGCTAGAAGCTGCCCCCAGCCGGACGCGCCGCGCCATCACGCCAGGGCAGCCCAGCCTCGCCCAACTCTACCTGTGGCGCGCCCTCTCACACCATGTGGGCGAACGGTTGAGTGACGCCCAGCACGACTACGCGGCAGCCTTGTCAATAGGCGAACTGGACAACCTGGAACGACAGCGCGCCCTGACTGGCCTGGGGTGGATTACTTATTCACAGGGCGCAACCGAGAACGCAGAAGCCCTCTTCCGCCAGGCAAGCGCCGCCAACCCTGCAGATCCCGCCCCCGTGCTGGGACTGGGCTACACACTCTATCAGCAGCAGCGCTATGAAGACGCCCTGGCCGAAGCCCAACGCGTCGTCGAGATAAACCCAAATGACCCGGCAGGTTACATCCTCTCCGGCGCTGCCTACTGGAGACTAGGCTCCAGCTTTGCCCAGAGCGCGGATCGATGCGCCGCCTATGAGGCGTCCTACACACAGTTCACGACAGCCGCCGACCTGATCCGGGCGCAGATGGATCAGCCCCAACGGCTCGCCTTTCTCTACCGCACCCAGGGCAACCTGCTCTGGCTGTTACAGACCGCCCCCTGGCGTTGCCGCGAGGACCGTCTTGCCAGCCTGAATGCAGCCGTAGACCGGTATGATCAGGCCGTAACCCTCATGCAGCAGGAGTTGGATCGGCGTCCCGACAGCCGCCCAGAGTTGGAAATGGTCCTGGCCGACTACACGCACATACGCGCCCGCCTGCGCTTTGCCTACTGGGTCGTTGGGATTCCAGGCCGGGACGCGCAACGCCGTGAGACCCCGCTGAGCGAATGGCTCACCCCCATTCTCTCTGATATGCAGACCGCGCTGGCGTTGCGCCCCGATGATGCGGTCTCCTCACTAGTCGACTACCGGCCTAACTGGTTCATCCGCGCGATCATCCTGCCCGTCGTCTTTGGCGATGCCCTCGTCTTCGTGCAGAACAATGATCTGCCGGGCGCACAAGAACGCTACCGCGCAGGGATGGCGTTCGCGCAACTCCTGCACGACGATCTGCAGCCGGTTCAGGAGGCCCTGGACGCGCTGCAAGCGGTTGCCAACGCCTTCCCAGGGCTGCAAGTCGCGCCCATCATGGACGAGTTGGAGACGCTTCTGTGCCAGTCTGGCCCCGCTGCGTCCACGATCTTCGACCGCGCGCACAGCGATCTCAGCGCGGGCAACGTCGCCGCAGCGGTGGAGATGTACCGCCAGGGGTTGGCGCGTGTACAGGATGCAGACGACATCACCGCGGCCGCCGACGCCTTGCTGGCCGTCGCAGAGGGTACACCTGACGCTTACGACGAGGTGCGATCCGTATACCACACCGCCTTCCCAAGCCTGGCCGCGACGGCAGACGCCAATGGTTCGGCGGCAGCCTCGACCAAACTGGCGATCATGGCCCTGATGCTGGACGACTTCGACAGCGCGGGTCGCTGGTATAACGAGAGCATTCGCCGCACCGCCCTGGATCAGAGCCAGTGGTCATTTCTCGAAGCAGCTGGCGATGACCTGGAACGCCTGTGGCGCACACAGGGCAGCCGCGCGCAGCCACTGCTTGACGCCCTTGAGTTGCACCAGGCCTTTCTCCTGCGCCAATATCCCGGCTTAGGGGATGACGGCTACCACTGGCGCTACCGGGGATGGTTCAAGTATTGCGTAGGGCGAGCCGCTTTCCTGGTCCGTGACGAAGCAGCCGCCCAGGCCGCACTGGCCTCAGCCATCCCCGATGGTGAGCGCGCCGCATCGCTGGGCGCGACTGAGGGCGATACCCAGATCGAAACATTTGTGCCGGAAGGTGGATGGGGCTACTACCATGTCCTGCGCGCCCAGGTCTACCATGAGGAAGGCGATCTGTCCGCTGCGCTGACCGACTTGACGGCTGCTGTGCCCCTCTTTCAGCCAGACAAGGACCCCACCGTTCCCGGCGCGCAGGTCGAAGCAGCATTCCAGGCGGCAGCGGTAGCCATCGCGCTGGCCGAGTACGACCAGGCCGAGATGTACTATCGTGAGGCGATGCAACTGGCCGATCAGCATGCCCGCCGCGGCGCATCCCTGTCACGCCTGCTGCAGCAGGCCGCGGCAACGCTCCAGTCCCTGCTCTCAGAGCACCCTGGCTTCACCGCGGGGGATGCCATCCTTGCGGAACTGAATGCGCTCCAGACACAACTGGTTGAGGAATAGCCGTTACGAGGTCAGGGGTTACACCGCGACACGCGCATTGGGATGGCCGTAGACACTGTACGCCAGCCAGGTCGGGTCGCCCGGTGACTGTGCGGCCAGCCGCGCCTGCCGGGCCGCCGCGGCCACTGTCTCTCCGTCGAGCAGCGCTCTATAAAAAGCCTGTGAAAAGGCCGCGGCGCTGTTGTCCTGAACCGCCCACTGCGGGGCCACAAACAGACCCGCGCCCGCGCTGACCAGCCGGTTGGCCCAGCCCCCGATGCGCGACAACGCCCAGCCTTGACGGCCCACCTCGCACGCGTTGAAAAAGAGAGCCGGACGGTGCTGCACAAAATAGCGGCGGATAGCAGCCCCTGTCAGGTGCTGCGGCGACAGGGCGCGATCCTCCTGCAGCCACAGCGCCGAATCGCCATCCGGCGCGTCGGGCCGAAAACTGCCGTGTGCGGCAAAGTGCAACCAGTCGTACCCACCGCTTTCCAGAAAGTCGATCACGCTGCGCCATGTGCTGTCTGCCGGGCCGACGTTCTGCAGTTGGTAGCGTTGCGCCAGCGTCAACAACGTCTGCCGCTCCTGTTGGGCAAAGGGCAGGTTGTTCAACTGCGTATACATCGGCGCAAGGATCGCCAGGTTTCGCATTGCCAACTGCGCCGGAGCCATTTCATTGCCGTTGCCCCGGTCGTCTTTGCGCAGCCAGCGCGCCAGGTGCAGGCTTTGACACCACGGCCCCTCATCCTCCCACGCGCCCGCCTCGACGTCATACGGCCAGAGCAATTCCCACGGCAGATACGGGTCATCCGAGAAGATCAGCATGGACTGATCGCGCCATCGATCGCGCTCTTGGGCATAGAGCGATTTGAGATCCGGCGGAACCGCCTCCTCCCACAACGC
>CAZYQJ010000160.1:3665-9322 GCA_964649925.1 uncultured Litorilinea sp. | reverse complement strand
GCCACCAGTACGCCACCATCCCCATCAGTGGCCCGACGACCGACCGCCCTGACAGCCTGCACGGCGACCTCACCCTGGCCCTACGCGGCTATGCCCCGCTGGACGCAGGGCTGTCTCTGGTGGATATCAACGGCCCCACCGACGGCGACGCACCGCAGTTAGCCGCCATCCTGGAGGGGCGCGCCCCGGTCTTTACGCGCGCGTATCGCGTGCGCGACTGGGATTGGGGTTGTGGGGAACATGGCTGCCGCGGCGATGAGCTACAACAAGTCGAAGTCTCGCTGTTGGCGATCCAGACCACACCGGGCGAACTCCTTCGCATCCCCGCGCGCGGCGCAGAAATCTACGGCGGCGGCTATAAAGCGCTGGTTGTCTATGCCGACCCGCAGCGCGTCACGCTGGTCTACACCCGTGAAGACAGCGTCGCCAATGGCTACAGCGTCCATCTGGAAGACTTTTGCGTCGACCCTAACCTGCTGGCTGCCTATCAGGCGGCCAATGCCAACGGGCGCAGCGCGCTACCGGGGCTGCACAACGGCGAACCGGTCGGCACAGCACGTTACGGGCAAGTCCTGGTAGCCATCCGGGACCGGGGAGCCTTTGCCGATCCCCGCTCGCGCAAGGACTGGTGGCAGGGCTATTAACGCAACCGGCGCTGGAGCCGTCACCCAGCCCCAACGCCGATTTCACAACTGTGCAAATTACACCGCACGAAGGCGGTTACTCAAACACGGTCTCCGCCTGATCGATCAACTCCTGACTTAGCTCCAGCCCTTGTTCGCGGGCCGACGCCAGGTTAACAGCCAGGCTTCCCTTGCGCTGCCGCTCGATTGGCGTCGCGGCGATGTCCAACTCGCCCTTCAAAATGCCAACGGCCAGAGCGCCGGTATCCAGCCCGTCCTGATAATAGTCCAGCCCCAACGCCACAGCCGCACCGCGTTCGGCGCTTGAAGGGTCGTTGGCAAAGAGCGGGATGTCATTGTCATTGGCGACCTTCACCAAAGCTTCCAGTCCGGCAACTACCGTGCTGTCGGTGCTGACAAAAAACGCCTCCACCCCGCGCGAGACAAGCGCCTCTGCGGCGGTCTGCACCTCGCTGCTGTTGCTGATGGTTGTCACCTCCAGCGTCAGCCCCAATGCCTCTGCCTCCGGCAGAGCGATCTCGGTGTTGACCACCGAATTGGCCTCCGCTGGGTTGTAGATGTAGCCGACCATCTGGACATCCGGCATCACCTGCGGGATCAACGCCAGCGCATCTTCCACCGGGGCCAATGCCTGAAGCCCAATGACCCAACTGGGATGATCGTCCGGCGCGGTGGCAAACCCGGCAGCATAGGGACTGGTCACCGCGTTAAAGACAATCGGCGGCCCTTCCTGATCCTGTGTCACATTGTAGGCGGCCTGTGTGGCGGGCGTGCTGGTGGTTACCATCAAATCTACGCCTTCGTCCACAAACTGCTGTGCGATGGTGGTCAGGGTGGGGATATCCCCCTCGGCGTTCGCTTCGATCAGCCGTACCGTCTCGCCGTCGATGAACCCGGCTTCGGCCAGTGCATCCTTCACCCCCTGCTGCTCTGCATCCAACGCTGGGTGGCTCACCAACTTGATCAGCCCCACAACCGGCAAGTCGGCGTCAGCAGGTGCGGCCTCCTCTGCGGGCGCTTCAGTGGGTGCGGCTTCTTCTGCGGGTTCGTCCGCCGCTTCGCTTTCCGCAGCCGCTTCCTCGGCCGCGACAGGCGCGCTCTCCCCCGTCGTTGCAGTCGGGGCCGCGCACCCGCTCGCCAGCACAAGCGCCAACAGAACCATCCAAACTACCTGCCATCGCAACCGTCGCATAGCTTCCTCCTTGGCTCGTTGTAAGGATCGTTCATCAATGCCGGTCAACGCATCCGGCCTAGGCCAAAAGCAACTCGTCGTCGGCTAGCGTCATATGACGCACCTTGGTAAACTCGCTGACCAAATCTTGCACGCTCATCGTCTCCCGCTCCGCCGCCGACAGGTCCAGCACAATCTGGCCGCCATCCATCATCAACGTGCGGTCGCCTGTGGTCAATGCTTGCTGCATATTGTGCGTGATCATCAGCGTCGTCAACTGCTGCTCTGCAACCAACGTCCGTGTCAGGTCCAAGATCTTGTCCGCCGTGCCTGGGTCAAGCGCAGCCGTATGCTCGTCCAGTAGCAGCAGCCGCGGGTGTGTCATGGTCGCCATCAACAGCGTCAAGGCCTGGCGTTGGCCCCCACTGAGCAGCGCGACTTTGGTGTCCAGGCGATCTTCCAGCCCCAGCCCCAGCGGGGCCAACAGCGCGCGAAAGTGACCCTCGCGCTCGCGCGTGACGCCGGGAGCCAGCCGGTGGCGTTGGCCGCGCAGCAGCGCCAGCGTCAAATTCTGCGCAATGCTCATGGACGCAGCCGTGCCCAAGAGCGGGTTCTGAAACACGCGGCCAATATACTGGGCGCGCTCATGTTCCGGGCGGTGCGTCACATCGGCCCCGTTAATCTCGATACGCCCTTCGGTCGGCGCAAAGACGCCCGCCACCACGTTAAAGAGTGTGGATTTGCCCGCGCCGTTGCTGCCGATCACCGTCACAAACTGGCCCGCGGGCACGTCCAGGTTCAATCCGCGCAGGGCGTGTACCTCATTGACCTCCCCGCGATGAAAGACCTGGTGAACACCGTCAAGCCGCAGCATGACCCTGCCTCCTGTGCACCTGTTGCCCATGCGCCATCGTCAGGCCCGCCGTTTCTGCATATGGGTCAGCCACAGCGCCACAAAGACGAGCAGCGCCGTCGCTAGTTTGACATCCTGGGCGTCGATGGAAAAGTGCCCTCCACCTGGCAGCGGCACGCGCACGGTCAGCGCCGCCGCGATCGCGATCCGGTAGAAGATCATCCCCAAGATTACCGCGGTCGTCGCCGTATGAAAGTGCGTGGGGCGCAGCAGTGTTTCACCTAAAATGACCGCGGCCAGCCCGGCAATGATCAACCCCAGTCCCATATTGACGTCGGCAAAGCCCTGATACTGGGCGACCAGCGCGCCCGCCAGCCCAACCAGCCCATTGCTGATTGCCAGCCCCAGCACGATCATGTGGTCGGTGTTGGTCCCCAACGCCCGGATCATCTGGGGGTTATCCCCAGTGGCGCGCAATGCCAGCCCCACCTCCATACGCATAAACCAATCCAACGTCCATTTCACCGCCAGGATCAACAGCAAAAAGACCAAAATCGCCAGCAGGTTGCTCGACATCTTGGCAACGGTCTCACCCGCCGCGCTCTCCAGCCACTGCCGAAAGCGATCCGCCATCGGGCTGAAGACGCTTTCCGTATTCAACAGCGGGGTGTTGGATCGCCCCATGATGCGTAGGTTCACGCTTAACAGCCCTGTCGTCACCAGGATGGACGCCAGTAGGCTGTGAATCTTCAGCCGCGTCGCGATCAGCGCGGTGATGCACCCGGCCAGCGCGCCCCCGACGAAGGCGACTACCAGCGTAATATAGGGGTTGACGCCCGCGGTGAGCAACGTGGCCGCCAGCGCAGCGCCCAACGGCAGGCTGCCGTCGATGGTCAGATCAGGGAAATCCAGCACGCGGAACGAGAGATAGACGCCCATCGCCACAAAGCCGTAAGCAAGCCCAATGGCAATGGCCCCAAGCCAGACGTTAAAGGAGAGGTTTTGCAGGCTAGGCGCAAGCAAGAGGCCTGCAAACACCAGGATCAACGCCGTTGTCAGCCAGGGAAATTTGCGCGGTGCGGATATCGGGCGCGAATAGGTCTGTTGCATAGTGGCTATGGAAGCATGATGATCGTAAAGCCGGTTGGGAGCATAGAGGTCGAGCCGCATTGTAGCACAGCGCGCCTGCACCTCCAACCACCGCCGCGACGCGACGCACGTTTGCCGCGCAGGGCCATTACGCTGCTTGGGGCACAGCCCGTCTCAGACGTATAATGCGCTGGATTGTCTGGGATGACGCGGCCCCTGCGGCTCCCCTCGGACAAGTAGGCCTACAGACAACTACCACACACCACGAGGTCCCATCCACGGAGCGGCTATGGCAGACCTGTTTACCACACAGAATCTTGTTGCATTCTTGACGTTGCTCGCCCTTGAGGTTGTATTAGGTATCGACAACGTGATCTTTATCGCCATCCTCTCCGGTAAGCTGCCGGAGAGCCAGAGCGGGCGCGCCCGCGCCACGGGCATTGGGCTGGCCGTAATCACGCGCATCCTGCTGCTGTTGGGCATCACCTGGGTGATGCAACTGACAGCCCCGATCTTCACACTGGGCGGCATTGAGTTTTCCGGTCGCGACCTGATCCTCATCCTCGGCGGTCTCTTCCTCATCGGCAAAAGCACCTTCGAGATCCATGAGAAGCTCGAATCGCTGGAACACACCCAGCGCACAATCCCCAAAACGGTCTCGTTCACCAGCGTGATCATCCAGATCATCATGATCGACATTATCTTCTCGCTGGACTCTGTGATCACGGCGGTCGGCATCTCCGGCAACCTCTGGGTCATGGTTCCTGCTGTGGTGATCGCCGCCGGGGTCATGCTCTTCTTCTCAGGGGCCATCGCCCAATTTGTGGAACGACACCCGACCATGAAGATCCTGGCGCTCGCCTTCTTGATCCTGATCGGCACGCTGTTGGTCATGGAAGGCTGGCTGCCCGATATCGTCCACAGCTATCACCTCAAAAACTATGCTTACTTCGCCATGGCCTTCTCGTTCGCCGTGGAACTGATCAACATGCGCTTCCGCAAAAGTCCGGAACCGGTGCAGTTGCACAACCGCCCGCAGTTGCCCGAAGAGTCCGGCGCAGATTAGCCGCGCGCTCCTACTAATACAAACGCCCTTTGCCGTTACGATATGGCAAAGGGCGTCTTTGTCTTTTCCAGCCCCGTACGCGCTACAACGCCTGCGCCAAGATCGCGGCCAACTCGTCATCGCTCAGCATAATCGGGTTGCCTTTCATGCTGCTCGCCACCTTGGACTTGGCGATGACTTCTGGAAAGTCGCTTTCGGCCAGCCCGAAGTCGCCCAGCGGCGGCACTTGCAGATCCGCCGCCAACTCATGGATCCAGGCCACCCCATCCGCCGCGTGCGCTGATGTGTCGCCCGTGACCACTCGCGCCACCTCGTCAAAGCGCGCCAGGTATCCTGTGGGGTCGCCGCCACGCTGTAGCGCCGCCACGTTTGCTTCCATCACATAGGGCAGCAGCCGCGCACACACGATCCCATGAGGGATGGAGAACATGCCGCCCAACACCCCCGCAAAGCCATGCACCGCACCTAGCTTGGCGTTCGCCAACGCCAGGCCGCCAAACAGGCTGGCGATAGCCATCCCCTCGCGTGCCTCGACATCTTCACCATCCTGGTAGGCGCGGCGCAGACAGCCCGCGGCGCGGCGCATTCCCTCGCGCGCCACCGCATCGGTCAACGGGTTCGCCTGGTTTGACACAAACGGCTCGATGCACTGCGTCAGCGCGTCCAGCCCTGTGCTGGCCGTCACCGCCGGGGGCATGCTGTAGGTCAGTTCCGGGTCGACCACAGCCAGCCGCGGCAGCATGGTGGGGCTGCGCAAGCTCACCTTGACGCGCTGTTCCGGCACAGCCAGCACCGCGTTACGCGTCACCTCTGCGCCCGTCCCCGCGGTTGTCG
>CAZYQJ010000160.1:0-3655 GCA_964649925.1 uncultured Litorilinea sp. | reverse complement strand
GTTAGGGGTTGTCCCTTGCCCACCACTTCCAGATAGTCCAGTGGCTCGCCAGGATTGGTCAACAACGCGGCGATGGCCTTGCCCATGTCTACCGCGCTGCCGCCGCCGATCCCAATGACCAGGTCACACCCCGCGGCGCGCGCAGTCTCGACACCAGCCAAGACCCCTTCGACCGTAGGTTCGCTGTCCACGGCATAGGTGGCCGCTGCCAGCCCGTGCGCCTCCCAATCCGCCAGCAGATGCATCACGCGCTCGCTGCGCTGCCCTGTGACGACCAGGGCACGCTGGCCCAACTTGGCGGCGCGCGGCGCGACCTCCTTGGACGTGCCTGCCCCAAACAAAATCTGCTGGGCCGTAGCAAACTCAAAGGGCGTGATCATGCTCACCACCCCGTATCGTCTGGATAGATGTTTGCATACTGGATGCTCTGCCGCGGTGACGCCATCATCGGCGCGACCGTATCGCGCCAGCGTTGATAGTGCGCCGTCTCCTTGTGCAGCGCGGGCGCGGCATCCGTGCGGTAGATCTCGACCAAGACAAATCGAGTCGGGTCGTCGCGCTGCTGGATCACATCAAAGCGTGCGATCCCCGGTTCCTGCACGCTGTTGCGGGCGTTCTCAATCGTCGCCGCCTTAAACGCTTCCACCTGGTCGGCAAGGACATGCACAGACACATGAACCACCAGCATAATCGCCTCCTACTCCGCTGGAATGCTGTCGTGGATAGATCGCTGACCTTATCATACCCCAGCCCTGGCGGTCGCGCATCCTGGCGCAGCGCGTTGACAACCCACCGATCCGGCCCCATAATGACGCCACGCCTTCAGAACCATGCCGGTATGTGAACATGAAAGACCCTTTGCCCGATTCAGAACCCGACTTTGATATGGCGCACGCCTGGGATCGCGCCGCCGCTATCTATCAAGACCACCGCGACCCCACCCATCACACCGTCACCTACGGCGCGCTCGCACCCACGGAAGACGAGTTGCAGCTTCTGGGCGATCTGCGCGGGCTGCGTGTGCTGGATCTGGGCTGCGGCGGCGGGCAAAATGCGGTGGCCTGCGCCCTGGCCGGGGCAACCGTCACTGGCATCGACAGCAGCGCGGCCCAGCTTGCCTATGCGCGCCATCTGGCCGAACAGCACGCGCTGGAGATCACCTGGATCTACGCCGATGCCGCCCAAGTCGCATCACTGGTCACACCCCCCTGGGACCTGATCCTGGCGATCCACACCCTGCCCTATATGCAGGAGATCGGCCCGGTCCTGTCGGCGTGCAGCCGCCTCCTGGCGCGCGGCGGCAGGCTGGTCATCAGCTTGGATCACCCCATCCGCGACTGTTTCCTAGACGAGACCGACGGCGACCTCAGCGGGTTTCCCATCCGCGACTACTTTGACACGACCCCCGTCCGCTGGCAGTTTGCCGAGGACACCCCCATGCAGGCCATCCACCTGCCGCTCTCGCGCTGGTTTTCATTGCTACACGAAGCGAGTCTGGCCCTCACCGACATGCTGGAGCCGCCGGTTCCTGCTGCCATCCTCGACGACCTCTGGCCTGTGGATTCCGCGCTTGCCCCCCTGCGCACCCTGCCCCACACCCTGATCCTCATCGCCACGTCCCGCTGACCTACACGCGCCCAAAGCAGATAGATTGTCGCCTCCACGAAATTGACGTGGCGACCATCTGCCAGTACCATGTCAGCGTCGTGTTCGCTCACCAGAAAGAGACTGTCGCCCGTGCTGCGCCTCACCTTGCCAACGCCCTTTCCCATTCGCGCCATCCAGACGGACAACTACCGCACCAAGACCTTTGTCCTCGACGGCGCATTGGACGCTTCCCCGGGCCAGTTTGTGATGACCTGGCTGCCGCGCTTTGATGAAAAGCCCTTCTCCCTGGTCAACGCCGACCCGATCACCTTGATGATCACCGATGTGGGGCCGTTCAGCCATCTAGTACACCAGTTGCAGGTGGGTGACTGCCTTTGGGTGCGGGGGCCGTTCGGCCACGGCTTCCAGGTAGACCCTACCCAAAAACGGCTGGTCCTGGTCGGCGGCGGCTATGGGGTCGCCCCGCTGCTGTGGCTAGCGCAGACCCAGCGCGATGCCACGCTCACCGTCATCGTCGGCGCACGCACCGCCGCTGATCTGCTCTATGTCGCCCGCTTCGATGCGCTGGCTGCCCGCGCTCCGCACCTGCGCCTGATTACCACCACCGAGGACGGCACCCACGGGCTGCATGGCCGCGTGACCGACGCGCTCACCCCCCGCATGAAAGCGGGAGAGATTGACGCCATCTTTGCCTGCGGCCCGCATGGCATGTTATCCGCCCTGCAAGCCCTGGCGGCTGCACATCGTCTGCCCTGCCAACTCAGTTGGGAAGCCTATATGCGCTGTGGGATCGGCATCTGCGGTGCGTGTGAACATGAAGGCCGGGTGCTGTGTCTCGATGGGCCGGTCCTACACTACGCGCCATGAGCAATCCCCCTGACTCCCGCTGCATCAGCGCCATTATCGCCGCCGCAGGGCGCAGCACGCGCATGGGCCAGCCCAAACAACTGCTCCCCTGGCAGGACACAACCGTCTTGGGTGCAGTCGTGCGCAACCTGACCGCTGCAGGCGCGCAGCCGGTGGTGTGCGTCGTCGGCCATCGCTGCGATGAAATGATCAACGCACTGGCCGGTACGCCCGCGCAGATCGTCCACAACCCGGACTATCTTCAGGGCGAAATGCTTAGCTCATACCAGGCAGGGCTGCGTTATCTGCAAACGCAGCCATCCACTTTTGCCGGTACATTCCTCGCCCTGGGCGACCAGCCGCACATCCCGGTCGATGTGCTGCGTGCGATCCTGGCCCAAGCACACAAGACGCCCAACCGGTTGGTCATCCCCCGTTTTCAGGAACGGCGCGGTCACCCCATCTATCTACCGGCTGCGCTCTGGCCCGAATTGATCGCCCTGGGCGGCGACGAAACGCTGCGAACGCTGGTTGTGCGCCATGCTGCGAACATTGCCTATGTCGCCGTAGATACCGATGCGATCCTGCGCGACATAGACACGCCGCACGACTACCAATCACTTGCGCCGCCCATGTCCTAAACGCATCTCTGTGGTACAATAAGGCCATCACCGGATCGTTTTCCTGCCTCGGGTTTTGCCGCGGGCAGGGTTTGCATTGCCTGGAGGTGTTATCTTGTCGGCCACCATCTATCACCATCTGCAAACGTTGCTTGACCAGGGGCTGACGGTCGCCGTCGCCACCATCACCGATGTCAAAGGCTCTGTACCGCGCGAGGTGGGCGCAAAAATGATCATCCACCCTTTCGGCCAGCACATCGGCACGATTGGCGGCGGTTGTGGTGAAGCCGATGTGATTCGCGCCGGGCTAGATGTGATCCAAGAGGGACAGCCGCGCAATGTACGCGTGGATTTGACCGAGGAAATCTCGATGCAGAGCCTCGGCGTCTGCGGCGGGATCATGAATGTCTATATCGAACCCTGGCATCGCGACAACACATGAGTGACGTACTCGCTGCGCTGCTGGCATCGCTTGACCGGCGGGAATCGGTCGCAACCGTGACCGTCACCGAAGCCGACGGTCACTTTGCCCAGACGGTCGGCAACCACTGTCTCATCTGGCTAGACGAAACGAGCGAGCC
>CAZYQJ010000159.1:0-9323 GCA_964649925.1 uncultured Litorilinea sp. | reverse complement strand
CCTGGGCGTCTCCCCTGACGCTTGTCTATTCCTGGATGATGAGGAAGCATGTGTGGCAGGCGCGCGCGCCGTGGGCATGACAGCTTACTGGGTCGACCGCTCCCGGCAAACCCATGCGCTCGATCAGGAAGTGATGGCCGATTTGAGTGCTTTGCCGGATCTGTTATTGGAACCAGAGCGGTAGACACGCAAGTAGCGCTCCAGCGACTCCGCTAGATTTTCCACGCGCGTAGGCTTGGAGATAAAGTCATTCATGCCTGCCTCGATACAGGCCTCTTGATCAAGCTGCATGGCCGCGGCAGTCATGGCGATGATATAGGGCTGGGCATGGTTTCCGACGTGCTGCGCCCGGATGCGGCGGGTGGCTTCAAGCCCGTCCATCTCCGGCATCTGCACATCCATCAAGATGACATCGTAGGGCTGCCGCTCAAAAGCCGCCAGCGTTTCCACGCCATTGACAGCCACATCGGCATCATAGCCCAGCCGTTTGAGCATACGCAATGCAACCTTCTGGTTGACCAGATTGTCTTCCGCGAGCAGGATTCGGAGCGGGTGGCGGACGCCCATCTCCAGATCGATCGTAGGAATAATCGGCTCCGGATCCGGCAGGATCGGCGCTGCGCCGATGATACCCAGCAATTCATTGAGTAGATTTTGTGGCTTAACCGGCTTGTAGACCAGCCCCAGACCGAGACGATCAGCCTGAGTTCGCACTTCGCTATCGCCGATGGAGGCCAACAAAATCACATTCATCCCTGGGCGCAGACGCCGCGCTTCCGCTGCAAGTTGTATCCCGTCCATCGTCGGCATGTGCTGATCCACCAGCAAGAAATCCCACGACAATTCAGTATGCAGCCAGGCCAGCGATTCTTCCGGCCACGTGGTGCTGGTCACCTCCATGCCCCAACTACGCAAGTGATGCTCTAGCACCATACGGCTGGACTCATTATCGTCTACCACCAAAATAGGCCGCCCAACCAGTACAGCATCTTGGGAGTCACGGTTCAGGGCGGCATCCTCCAGCACTTCGGCTACGAGGGTAAAGTGGAAGATGGAACCTGCCTTCTCCTGGCTTTCCGCCCAGATTTTACCGTCCATCAGTTCGCAGATTCGCTTGCTGATCGCCAGACCCAGCCCTGTGCCGCCATATTTGCGTGTATTGGATGTATCGATCTGGCTGAACGGCTGGAAAAGCGCGTTCAGGTGTTCGGCAGCAATCCCAATCCCTGTATCCTTGATGGCAAAGTGAAGCTCGCTCCGGCGTTGTTCAACCTTGCGCGCCTCCACCGTGAGGCAGATCTCTCCCTCTTGGGTAAACTTGATGGCGTTGGAGATCAGGTTGACCAGCACTTGGCGCAACCGTATGGGATCGCTCAATATCGTGCGCGGCACTTCGGGCGCAACATAAAAACAGAGTTCCAGTTGCTTCTCGACCGCCTTTGGTGCCAGCAGGTCGAGCGTTTCTTCGATGCAGCGGCGCACGTTGAGCGGCTGGTGATCCAGTTCCAACTTGCCAAACTCGGCCTTTGAGAGATCCAAAATATCGTTGATAATGCTGAGCAATGTATCGCTGCTCTGGCGGATCGTCTCTACATAGGTATGCTGTTCAGCAGAAAGCCCTGTCGCCAGCAGCAGGCTGGTCATGCCGACCACGCCATTCATGGGTGTGCGGATCTCATGGCTCATGTTCGCCAGAAACTCGCTCTTGGCGCGGGTAGCGGCCTCGGCCTGTTCTTTGGCCGTCCGCAAGGTCTGTTCCACCTCTTTGCGCTCGGTGATGATGGTGAGGTTGGCCAGGATCTGGCTGGGTTTGCTGCCGTCATCTCGTGCCAGTACGGTCTCCCGACTCTGAACCCACTGCCACTCTCCGTGCTGATCCAGCATCCGATATTCGACCTGGCCTGTATCTTCAGCCGTATCTAGAAACGACCGCCAGTGGCTACGCACTCGGGCCTGGTCTTCTGGGTGGATATAGGCCAGGAGACCGGCAAGGCCGGACAGGGTTTCCACTGGATGGTCGAGCAGCAGAGGCCGGTTGTAGTACCCCCATGTATTGCTAGGAATATCCCAGATATAGATAAAGTCCGGTGAGTTTTCCGCCAAGCTGCGAAAACGGTTCTCGCTCTGTTGACGTTCGGCGATCTCCTCGGTCAATTGGGCGTTAGCCTGGGCCAATTCGGCTGTGCGCAGAACCACGCGCTGCTCCAACTCATCGCGCGCCTGCCGCAAGAGCGTCTCGCTGGCCTCAAGTTCCCGGTTGGCAACACTCAACTGGGCGGCAACGCGGCGTGCGTCGTTGGCGCTGGTCTCCACATCAGAAAGCAAGGCGCGCACTAGCATTGTATTGAGCACCATGCTAATCAAGATGTAGACGAGATCATCCGTGGTGGCCTGAACCCCCTTGAGAGGGATAAGCAGCCCTTGCATCTCCAAGAAAAAGGTGAGAATTACCGTTCCAGCCGAAAGGGCCACCGATGCCATCATGATGCGCGTGCCGAAGAACAGGCCCGCCAACGGGATCAACACATAATAACCGACGATACTGGGATCATGGATAGTCCCAAAGACGAATACATGGGAGTAGACGGTTGCAAAATAGGCCATACCCAGGACAACCAGGGACACGATCCGGAGACGGCCTAACCTGACCAGATACAAGCCCCCTACAAAGAGGGCAACGATGAGCATTTGGAGATAGATAAAATTTACGCGAGCGTAATCCTCAAGCTGGTTAAGTTGAGAGAAAAGCGGGATCGTTAATAGCAACAGCATCCCGATAAAGATCCAGATAAACACATACAACCATCGAGCTGTGCGTGTACGCTCACGATCTGGAAATTGAGGCGGAGAAAACAGAAGGTGTAAGATGTTTGGCATGGTCGACGGTAAAGAAGAGTCCGAATCTCAAGTCCTAGCAGATACGAAGAGTGTAGCGGAGAGGATACGTTGACACCGTCCTATTTTTAAACTAAGCTACACGTAGGATTGCGAGAACAAGCTCTAGAAGTCAACTTCTGCATCTAGCGCCAAGCTAGGCTAACGTGCCAACTCTGGATCGACTTGGTTTGATTGTGCAACAAACCACAGACGTAAGTATTTACCTTATTTACATATTGACATTATAGCAGATCATCATCAAAGTGGACTAGGGTGTAGCTCATTGCTGCCATTCAACCCGATACCCCAGGATGAGCCATAGAGGGCAACATGGTTGACAGTCTTCAGCAATCCATACTCCTTGCGATAACCCTTGCTGCATTCTTCCTAACCGATTTTTCATTCATCGTTCGTTATGACCGAGAGCGCACCAGCCGCAGTTGGAAGCCAAGATACTGGCTAATAAGCCTGCTGTTTGCTGCGTTACTTGCATTGCAGCCGCTGGTAGCGCCTTGGCTTGGGTTGAGAGTGGCTGCTCCCTGGGGCATATGGATTCGTGCTGCCGGTGTTCTTCTAGTCATCCTCTCACTGGGACTACAGATATGGGCGCGATTGCACTTAGGCCGCTTTTATGCTGAGAGAGCCGATATCCAGCCAGGTCATCAGCTCATCTCCACAGGCCCTTATGCATACGTGCGACATCCGCTTTTTTCTTCCTATTTCTTGTTTGTACTGGGTCTGATTTTGATCAGTCCCAATCTGTTAATGTTGGCAGGCGTCCTCTATACCTTTGTTGATTTTACCCAGGCTGCCAAACGCGATGAACAGATCATGCTGAATAATGTGCCCGGCTATGCTGACTACATGGCGCGCATCCCCCGCTTTGTGCCACGCCTTACCTCGCACTCCACACCATCGCCCCGTGAAACTAGCCACTAAGTGGAACATGCTACCCCAGAGGTTTAGGGACTGTGTCGTTGACACGCCGCGTCGGACGGGCTACAATTGAAATACTTAGTTTCATATGCTCCACTTATGCCACTTGCGCTGGCGATTGACACTGGCGATCCCGATTCGCCTGTGCCGCCGGTTGTCCCCTTGCCTGCCGTTCAGCCAACTCTAAACAAGGTGGATGGTTTCTTATGAATAACAATCAAATGAATACCGAACCCCCACAAACGTTGCGCGGTGTCTTTGCGCCTACGTTGACCCCTGTACGCGCTGATCTCAGCCCCGACGTTGATCGCTGGATCCAGTTCTCGCGCCACTTGCTAAACACAGGTTGCCACGGTCTTTGCCCCTTTGGGACAACCAGCGAAGCCAATTCCTTTGGCATCGAAGAGCGGATCGAGATGCTCGAACTACTGGTCAGTGCGGGCATCCCGGCGGCTCGACTGATGCCTGGCACCGGAACCTGCGCCATTCCTGACACGGTGCGGCTCACGGCCCATGCGGTTAAGCTCGGCTGTAGCGGGGTGTTGATGCTGCCCCCCTTCTTTTACAAGGCCATAACGGATGAGGGCATCTTCCACGCCATCGCCGAGGTGATCGAGCGCGTGGGCGATGCGCGGCTGCGCGTCTACCTCTACCACATTCCGCCCGTCGCACAGGTAGGTTACAGCCTACCCTTGATCGAACGGCTGATCAAGGCCTATCCCACCACGGTAGTCGGCATCAAAGACAGTTCCGCCGACTGGAACAACCTGCAGGCGTTATTGACCCAGTTCCCTGGGTTTGGCATCTTCACCGGGTCAGAGCGCTTCTTGCTCCAGACCTTACGCATGGGCGGTGTAGGCAGCATCAACGCTGTCGCCAACGTCATCGCACCGCTGCAACGTCGGCTTTATGATCAGGTCGACTCGCCTGCCGCCGAAGTGATGCAGGAAGAGATCAACCGCTTCCGCCAGGTCTACAAGGACTTTGCCCCTATCCCTGCACTGAAGCAGATCTTGGCCCATCTGCGCGATGATCCCGACTGGCAACGTGTACGCCCACCTTTTGTATCGCTAACCCAGGAAGAGGCCAAGACCCTGATTAGCCATCTGGAAACGTCGGGTGTGGCGCTCCCCGCATAGCTCAGCGCCACACTGTTTATAGCCTATTCGCTAAAGCCTCATACTGTCTGGAAGCGCCGGAAGCGCCAGACAGCATGAGTGCGTTTAAGGGGCTCTCACACCTGCCCGATTCCCCGCGCAAAAAGCGTGTATTGGCGCATAGGCCGGGCATAGTGCGCGCTGATCCGGCGCGAGCGGTTGTCCGCGTGCATCAAGGCGTGGATAGCGTGGCGATAGCCCATCTGTCGCGCCCGCTCTTGAGTCAGGGCGACCAGCGCGCTGCCCACTCCTGCCCCGCCCACCTGGGGCGCGACGGCCAGCGTTTTGAGGATCACCGTATCCACCGGCGCGCCGCGCTGCGCCTGGGCCAAGTCGGGCAGCGCCAGCAGAAACCCCGCCAACTGCCCCTCTCGTTCGGCCAGCAGCACCAGTTCGGGAACCAGCAGCCGTTCCAGCGGCGTGTACTGCGCTATGAACTCGTTGCGTCCGATGGGCGCGAACAGGACGGCGCGGCTAAATGCCGCCATGATCAGGTCGTAGAGCCGGGCCAGTTCCGCTGCAAACACCCCGCGATCCAGCGAACGCACCGTGATCCCCTGCGCGTCCAACCAGGGCGCAGCCTGTGCCAGCCGTTCGTCAGGTGCGTCCAGCGATGTTATGGCCGAATAGTATTCCTCAAACGGGCGAAAGCCTGCGGCGGTGAAGTCAGCAGGCCAGGTGTCGGGGTTATCAGGCTCCAGGAAGAAGGGCGGATGCGGCGGGCCGTCGAAGCTGCGCCGGGTGATAAAGCGGTAAGCACGGAAGGTATTGCCGTCCAGCGGGCCGACTGCCAGCGTGCAGTGCGCCGCAGCCAGGTCACGCACAGCACGGTCGAGCAGGCGGGCCGCCGCCTCGCGATCCTGGGCTGCATAGTGACCGATGCAGCCGATCCGGTGGGTGGAGTGGGGCGGTGCATGCGTCCACCAGAGTGAACAACGCGCAACCGGCTCCCCTGTGCCATCCAGCGCCAGCCAGTGGCTATCAGCCTGACGCATGGCGGGCGCGTTGGGGTCGAGTGGCGGCGCATCGCGCAGGCGGCAAAACGCGGACAGATCAGCCTCGCTGCTTACACGCTGGAGATGAATCATGCGTTCCCTCTCGAATTGCCTTACAAGGAGTAGATAGTGGCAAAGCCGAGCAGCGAGGCCAGGCCCGTACTCAGCGTTTGCAGCAGCCAGCGGCGCGCGGTGATACGGTAGCCGCCCGGCCCGCGCTGCGTGAGGGTAAAGACGGCTGCGCCGACAAGTACGCACAACAGCCCCACCGTGCCCTGCAGCCACATGGCGGCTTGCGGCCCAGCTACCACCGCATAAGGGATGAAAAGAACCAGCCAGCTTACAAAGCTGCTCCAGGCCAGGAGCAGCGACACCGGCGCGCGGCGCAAACGCACATAGCGAGCCAGCCCGATCATCGCCAGTTGAGCGGCAAAGCTCAACATATAAGGATAGTAAAAGTCGCCGCTGCGACGGGCCGCGGCCAGGATCAGCCAAAACAGCCCTACCGCGCCCACGCCCAACACCACCTGCACCGTGTAGGGCCGCGTATTCTGGCTGACATCCATCGGCGACAGGATGTTATAGCTCAGGAAGAGCAGCAGCGGCGGCAGCACCCACTCCCAGCCGCCCAGCGTCCAGCAGAGATAGCCGTAGACAGCCGTTGCCAGCAGCGCGCTGTCGTTGAGCGTGGTGCGTTTGCGCCAGGTCACCGCCACGACCATCATGGCTGCGGTCACCACAAGATGCACCGTCAGCACAGCGGCGTCCAGCCCCATAAAGACGCGCAGCATTAAAAAGCTCAGGATCGGGATCAGCAGGTTGTCCAGCCCCCACCAGGCGATGGCATCCAGCAGCATCGAGAGCAGCGCCATGAGCAGTGCAACCAGCAGCGTTTCGACGCGGCCCAACGACGTAAAGAGCAGGATGGGCACCAGCGTGCTGAGAAAGGCAGTCTGAAAAAAGGCCAGCGACCCCTCTAGCGTCTTGGTCCCCTCCGAGGTGGTGTAGCGGCGCACGCCATAAAAGACGCCGATCAGCGCGGCGCTGGCATCGGCAAAGGTCAGGATCAACAGTGGGATACTGTAGAGCAGCCGGTCACCGCGCGCCATCACAAAGAGGATGCCTGCGGCCAGCGGAAAACAGATTTCGCCCAACGTGGATCGCAGTACGCTGCCCGTCACGCGGCCCAGGGTGTTGCGGAACGCAGCCATCCACTTGACCCCGGCCATTGCCGCCGCGGCGACTATCGCCAGCAGGATCACCGGCCCCGGTTCGTCAAAGAGCCAGGGCAGTGACAGCGCCACCAACCCCGCGCCCATGTGCATCAGTTTGCGCACCCATTCGGGATGGGGTGTGTAGCGCCGCTGGTAGAGGGCCAGCCCGGCCATCATCCCGCCGATGACGCCCATCACCAGCCCTATCTTGAGCCATTCCAGCAGCCCAACCGCCATGCTCCCCCCTATCAGCCCCAGAGCCGCTTGCATCAAGCGGGCTGGGCGATCACGCACGCCACGCTGATTGTGTCGAGTTCTTCGATCAGCACATCACGCACCGCAAAGTCGTTCGCCTGCAGATTCCGCACCAGTTGATCCGTCACTTCCGGCGCCTTGCTTGCGACTGGCGGGTCATAGAAGAGATAGAGCGATCCCCCCGGCCTCAGGGCATGCCTGATGGGGCCAAGCGCGCGGGCAGGCTGTGTCCGAAACAACCCCACGCGAATGGCAAACACCTTGTCGAACTGGGCGTTCTCAAACATGACATCCTCCAGGGCGACGGTCTGAAAGCGTGCCTTGCCGGAGGCCACACACAGCTGGTTTTTGCGTTTTGCCATGGCGATCATTGTCTCAGAACGGTCAATCGCTGTGATGGTGCCGTCCTGCAGCCGTGGGCAGACCGCAGAAACCACCACCCCCTGTCCACAGCCGATCTCCAGCAGATGGTCGCCCGGCTCCACAGCCAGTTTGTCGACAGCCCATTGCAGCCGTTGGGAAATCTTCGGCATTGTCACATCCCTACCTCTGCTTCGGCAGTGCGTTTAGATCACTTCTTCCACGACCAGCGCGCTGTAGAAAAACGCCTTATCCTGGGCATAGAGCGCGGCGGCGAGATCGGACAGCGGGCGCAGCCGGTCTGCCATCGCTTGGGGACGCTGGCGCGGGGCGAGCATGTTCCAGTAGACCAGTCGCGCCTGGGGCCGGGCCGCATCCGCCAGGCGCGACAGCAGCGCATGATAGGCGGGCAGGTCAAGATACTCAAAGATATCGCTCAGATTATACCCGTCAAACGTGCCGGGAGGCGTATTCTCTAGAACCTGTTCCAGCGGCGCACAGTGCCATTCCAGCGCATGTAGATGGTCGCGGATGGGCTGGAAGCTCTCCGGACGCAGCGCGGCGGGCAGAGCGTCCCCAAAGCCGCCCAATAGGATCCACTGCAGATAGGGGTTTTCACAAGGGTCCAGCACGGTCATGGCATATTCGGCTCGCGCCATCAGCCGGTCGGCGACGCTGCCTTGCACATAGCGGAAGAACTCCGGCGAGCGGCCTAGGCGGCCCATGACCCAACGCGAGAAGAAGATACGAAAGAGCGCGCGCCAGCGCCGGTTATCCCACACCTCTGCATAGAAGCGGGCGCGATCCGCCGCGCTGCGCGGGGTGATCAGGTCCATCCGCACGCGGCGGCTGTGGACCAGCGGGAGGATACGCCTGCTGAACAGGCGCAGATACCGCTCGAAGCGCCCCCCATTGGCAATGCCCTGGACAACGATCTCGGCGTGGCTGTCCCAGAAGCGCTGGGCATCCAGGCTCAACTGGCTACGACAGCGTTCATACAGGTCGAGGCGGCGCGCGCTGGGCTGCACACCTAACAGCGCCAACATCTCAGGATAGTCGAGCAGGCGATAGGCGGCGACGCGCAGTTCCAGGCACGCGATCTGCGCCGGGTTGAGGTCAAGTGCGACCACGCGCCGCGGCCCTTGCGCCAATAGCGCCAGGGTATTGTCTCCAGCAGAGGCAATCGACAGCAGCGTGTGATTGGGCCGCGGCATCAACGCCGCCACCAGCACGTCGGCGTCTTCCCAACACTGGGCATACCGTATGTGAGAAAAATCGGCGCGGGCGCGGATGTCATCAGCCATGAATCACAACAGGGACCGGATCAGGGACAGCGCCGCGCTCAATCGCCCAGGCACGTCCCCACCTGCCGGGCGCACCGGATCCACTGGTGATCCAGCGGGACGGTCTTAAGTTTGCCCGCCACCTGGTCCAGCGGCACAGGCCGGGTCTCTTCGCCGTGCGCGGCCACCATCACGCCATAGATGTCCTGATTGATCAGTTCGGCGCAGGCTGTACCCAGGCGGGTT
>CAZYQJ010000158.1:0-9340 GCA_964649925.1 uncultured Litorilinea sp. | reverse complement strand
GAAGAACCGACCGAAGAACCCACAGAGGAGCCAACCGAGGAGCCGACTGAAGAACCCACGGAAGAGCCTGCAGAGGAAGAGACCCCTGCGCCGACGGAGGAACCAGCCGAGGAGGCCGCGGCGGCAGTCGGCGTAGAGGCCACCCCCACGCCCGCCGCGCGCGGGGAGGCGACCGTCGAGGCGACCCCGGCTGTGGAAGAGGAAGCCACGGCGGAACCGACTGAAGAACCCACCGAAGAGCCTGCAGAGGAGGCTACGCCAGAGCCAACCGAGGAACCCACTGAGGAACCTACGGAAGAGGCCACGGAGGAGCCTGTCGAAGAGGCGGCTGTAGAGCCGACTGCCGAACCGACCGAAGAGCCAACGGAAGAACCCATCGAAGAGGAGCCAACGCCGGTAGCTGAAGAAGAGGCGACCCCTGCGGCGGCGGCGGCGGGCGAGTCCAGCATCGAAGCGGTCGATCAGCCGTCGGACGGTACCCGCGTGATGGTGGCGCGCGTCATGGCCGCGCAGCCCGGCTGGATCGTGATCTATGCTGATGAGGAGGGCAGCCCTGGCGAGGTCTTGGGCCACACGGCGGTTGCCTCTGGCGAGACATCCAACATTGTCGTCATCTTGGATGAGGAGATCGCAGGGGAGACGCCGCTGTGGGCCGTGCTGCATACAGATGCAGGCGAGCGCGGCACATTCGAATACCCTGGCGCGGATGAACCCGTGCAGGCGGACGGCACAAGCGTGATGGCGTCCTTTGTCGCCGAAGCCCCCGGCGGTGAGGCGGCCGCAGCGGATTTGGTAGACACCGCTGCTTCGGATGAGCAGTTCAGCACCCTGGTGGCGGCGCTGCAGGCGGCTGGGCTGGTGGAGGTTTTGCAGAGTGAAGGCCCCTTCACGATCTTTGCGCCGACCAATGACGCCTTCGCCGCGCTGCCGGAAGGCGCGCTCGACGCGCTGCTGGCCGATCCTGCCGGTGACCTGAGCCGGGTTTTGCTCGACCATGTGACGACGGGCACGCTGCTGGCTGACAATATACGCGATGGCCGGAGCGTCAATACGCTCGGCGGCGGGATGTTGACCTTCTCGGTGGAGGACGACCAGATAATGGTCAACGGCGCGACGGTGACCGCCACGGATATCACGGCCAGCAACGGCGTGATCCATGTGATAGATGCGGTGCTGCTGCCGGAGGGTGAGCCGGAAACGACGCCGGAACCCACGGAAGAACCCGTGGCAGAGGCAACCGCTGAACCCGAGGAAGAAGCCACCCCCGAACCGGTCGAGGAGCCGACTGAGGCACCGGCAGAAGAACCCGCCGCGGAAGCCACGCCTACACCCGTGGCCGAGGAGGAGGCGACCCCTGAACCGGTCGAAGAGCCGACTGAGGCGCCTACGGAAGAGCCGGTTGAGGAGCCGACCGCAGAACCTACCGAGGAGGCTGCGGAAGAGCCAACCGAAGAACCCGCGGAGGAGGCCGCTACGGCTACGCCCGCTGTAGAGGAAGAAGCGCCAGATGAAGGTGCGCCGGAGCCGGGCAGCAAGGGCGCTCCCGATGGGATGCCCGACACCGGCGGCGGGCCGCTAGGCGCAGCCCCCGTGCTGCTGGTGGTGGGCGGCGTGCTGGCCGCGCTGGCCGGGAGCGTGGTGCTGCGGCGCAAGGCATAGAGTAGACTCACAGATCAGCCGGGGGATTATTCCCCCGGCTGTCGCGTCTCAGGGGCGAACGACTTCACCTGTGCGCGCTGATCGGTAGAGGGCGAGCGCGCTGCGTAGAAAGGCGCGACTGTCCTCCAGCGATACAATGGGCTTGGCCCCATCGAGGATGCAGGCTTCCATCGCCTGAACTTCGCATAGGTAGGGATCGACGGCGCGGGTGGTGATCTCCTGGCGGCTGCCGTCGCGCGTGGTCAGGATCATGGTGCTGTCTTTGCCGGTGAGACCTGGTTTCCACGGTTCGGGGATTTGGAGGATGCCCGCGTCGCCCACGATAAACGCCCCTTCGCGGAAGGGGGTGCGGAAGCCTGACGAGATCTGCGCCACCTTGCCGCTAGTGAAGTGCATTTGACCGCGCAGGGCGACATCCACACCCGACTCGCCGATGATCTGGCTGGCCCAAACCGCTTCCGGCGCGCCTTCGCCCAAGAAGGTGATCGCCAGGCTGTTCGGGTAGACGCCCACATCCCACAGCGACCCGCCCGAGAGTCCGGCGCTGAGGCGGATGTTGCTGGTGTTTTCGGGCGGCAGGTAGAAGTGAAACCAGCTATGCACCGTTTGCAGGTCGCCCAACGTGCCTTCGCCGACGATCTCCAGGGCGCGGCGCGTCTGGGGGTGGTGGAGGTACATAAAGGCTTCAAAGAGGGTCACATTGTTGGCGCGGGCGGCCTGGGCCATCTGGTCAAATTCCTCTAGCGAGACCGCGCTGGGCTTTTCCACCAGGATGTGTTTGCCCGCCTGCGCTGCTTTGACCGTCCATTCGCAGTGCAGCGAGTTGGGCAGCGAGATATAGACGACATCGATCTGTGGGTCGGCCAGCAGGTCTTCATAACTGCCGTAGGCGGTGGGGATGCCCTTGCTTGCGGCGTAGTCACGGCCTTTTGCCAGGTCACGGCTGGCGACCGCGGCCAGTTCGCTGCGCGCGGCCTGGCGGATTGGGGTGATCAGCGCGTCGTTGATGCGCGCGGTGGACAGCAGCCCCCAGCGGATGGTGTCGGGCATGGTGGTCTCCTATCAAACTGGATCGGCCACAGGCCGGTGCGGTAGACTTTGATGCTTCTGTGGTTCCATTGTAATCTCGTAATCACAGAGAACCAAGTTACCCGCGGCCAGCGCCGCGAGGATCAGCGCAGAGGAGTGGACGATGAGGGTGAGCAGCGTGGCGCAGATGCGATCCATGGATCGCAGCGCCATTGATCAATACAGCATCCCTGAAGTGTTGTTGATGGAAAACGCTGCGCTGGCGGTGGTGCGCGTGATACGGCGGTATTGGCCGGTGGCGGGCCAGCGGTGGTTGGCACTGTGCGGGACGGGCAACAACGGCGGCGATGGGCTGGCCGTGGCGCGGCTGCTGCACAGCCTGGGCGCACAGGTGACGGTGATGGTGCTGGGCGACCCTGCGCGCTATGGCGGCGCGGCAGCGGTGAACTATGCGGCGGCGCAGGCATTGGGGCTGCCCATCACACAGGTGACAGAGGCCGCGGCCATCACACGCGCGTTGGAAACATGCGATGGCGTGGTGGATGGGCTGCTCGGGACGGGGCTGGCGCGCCCGGTGGAAGGGCTGTACGCCGCGGCCATCGAAGGGGTGAACACCGCGGGTAAGCCGGTGGTGAGCATCGATATCCCGTCCGGCGTCAACGGCGATACAGGACAGGTGATGGGCGTGGCGGTGCGCGC
The DNA here is from genome assembly GCA_964649925.1 of uncultured Litorilinea sp. Lineage (GTDB taxonomy): Bacteria > Chloroflexota > Anaerolineae > Caldilineales > Caldilineaceae > QEUY01. The sequence continues at coordinate 5,953 of CAZYQJ010000158.1, read as the reverse complement.
TGACCATACGGTGACCTTCGGGCTGCCTAAGTTCGGCAATCTGATCTACCCAGGGGCCGGTCTGGGTGGGGAGTTGTGGGTGAGTCACATTTCATTTCCCCCCGCGCTCTATGACGCCGCATCGGTTCAGGCGGCCACCAACGACCCGCTGCCGCTGCCGCCGCGCGACCCGGCAGGGCACAAGGGCGACTTTGGCGAGGCGTTGTTCGTGGCGGGGGCCGCCACGTACTACGGCGCGCCCTATTTTGGCGCGCTGGCGTTTATGAAGGCGGGGGGCGGCTATGGCCGATTGGCGGCTCCGGCACACCTGATCCCCTATATCGCCATGCGCGCCGCGGAGGTCGTCTATCTGCCGCAGGCGGAGACCGCAAGCGGCGCGCTGGCGCACTCAAACCTGGATGGGCTGATGCAGGTGATCGAGAAGATGGATTTTGTGGTGGCCGGGCCGGGCGCATCGCTGGACGAGGAGACGCAGGCGTTAATCCGGGACCTGGCGAAAGCGTGCCCCAAGCCGCTGCTGCTGGACGGCGACGGGCTGACCGCGGTCAGCCGCGACCTGGACCAGGTGCGCGGGCGCAGCGCGCCGACGATCCTGACGCCCCATATGGGAGAGATGGCGCGGCTGACGGGCCTGAGTGTGGGCGAGATCGCCCAGGATCAGGTGAGCGCGCTGCGCCGTACGGCTTCTGATCTCAACGCCATTATCGTCTTGAAGGGCGCGCACTCGCTGATTGGCTATCCTGATGGCCGCGTCTATGTGAACCTCAGCGGCAACGCGGGGATGGCGACCGCAGGGTCAGGCGACGTGTTGACCGGGACGATTGCGGCCATGGCCGGACTGGGGCTGCCGGTGGAGGACGCGGCGCGGCAGGGGGTCTTTGTACATGGGCTGGCCGGTGACCTGGCCGCAGCGCGCCACGGTCAGGACGGTATCACGGCGCAGGACATCCTGGAGGCTCTGCCCGCAGCGGTGCGCGCCTGCCGGGAGGAGGATATGGCGGCGCGCTACGCGCTGCGTGTGGTGGAGTAGCGGTCTCTAGGGTGCAGCGGGCATGTCAGGCCGTGAGCCTGACCTACCATTGGCGGCGACCCTGTACGGCCCCGCGCTACCCCCGGCCCAGATATTTCTGCTGCGTGGGCAGGACGATGGTCTCCAGCACGTTGACATGGAGCGGCAGCGCGGCCATCGTGATGGCGGTGAGCGCGAGTTCGTCCACGGTCATCATCGGTTCCTCGTCTTGGGGGGCGCTGCTGCGGGCGCGGCGCTCGGTCAGCACGTTGCCGGGGTGGAGCATGCTGGCGACCACATTATGATCGCGGCCTTCCAGCGCGATTGACTTGGTCAACCCCACCAGGGCGTGTTTGGTGGTGTTATAGGGTGCAGCGTTGGGACGGCACATCTGCGCCGAGATGCTGCCGATGTTGATGATGCGCCCGCCGCCCTGCCGTTTCATGATCTTCATGGCCTCGCGCGCACAGAGGAAGGGGCCGGTCAGGTTGACGTCGACCACCTTCTGCCAGGTTTCCAGCGACAGTTCCTCGAATGGGCCGCCGTCGAATGTGCCGGAGTTGTTGATCAAGATGTCGATGCGGCCAAACTCCGCCATGGTCTGCTCAAAGAGCGAGATGACCGCGCCTTCGTCCGTCACGTCGGTGGGGATGACGCGCACGCGGCGGTTGTACTGGGCTATTTCCTTGGCGGTTTCCTCCAGGTTGGCGCGGTTGCGCGAGGCCAGCACCAGGTCTGCGCCTTCGCGGGCAAAGCCGCGCGCGATCCCCTTGCCGATGCCTGTGCCTGCGCCGGTGATGATAGCGATTTTGCCGTCTAGCTGGCCCATGATCGTTCCTCTCGTTCGGGTGAAAAGCGGGTAAAAGCTGGCTTGTAACCGGTCTATGGTGTGACGGCTTGACCCATGGCAGCGGATGTATAGCTGCCATAGACCAGCCGCATGGTCTTGAGGTTGTCCTCGCCGGTGGTTTCGGCAGGGTGGTCGCCGCGCAGTGCGGCCAGCAGGTCGGCGTTGCAGGCCACAATGCTGGCGTGAACCACGTCATAGGCAGGGTCTGCCCATGGGTAGTGGACGGGCGGCACGCGGCGGATGTGCGTTCCCTCGGCGGTTGTCTCGCGCAGGTGGAAATCCGGCCCCAGTTCGAGCGACCCGTCCGTTGCCTCGACATAGATGTAGGTTTCGGGAAAGCGTTCGATCTCGGTGCGGCTGGCATAGCTGATCTCGACGGTCAGCGTCAGACCATTTTGCATCGTGAGCATGGCAGTCGCTACGTCTTCGCCGCGCACGGGCTCGCCTTTGAGGTCGCGATGGACATGGCGCGCCTGGCAGTAGAGGCGCGTTGCCTCGCCGAAGAGAAAGCGCGCGGTGTCGAAGAGGTGTGACCCCATGTCAGCGACGATGAACTGATCCAGGTCGCGCAGAAAAGGCTGGTTGGCAAAGACCGGGAAACTGGAACAGTAGTGGATGCGGGCGCGGAAGGGTGTACCGATGCGTCCGCTGTCCAGCGCGCGCTTGAAGGCGCGGATGGGCGACTGCCAACGCCAGTTTTCATGGATGAAATAGGGTACGTCTGCGCGTTGGCAGGCAGCGACCATCTGTTGCGCGGTGGCTAAATCTGGGGCCATGGGCTTCTGGCAGATGACGGGCAGGCCATGCTGTGCGGCCAACTGCACAAAGCGGCTGTGGGTGTCCACATCGGTGATGATGTCCACGAAATCGAGCGTTTCGCGGTCGAGCATGGCTTCGGGGTTATCATAGACCGCGGGCACGCCGAACTCATGGGCCAGGGCTTCAGCCTTGCTGCGCGTGCGGTTGTAGATGGCGACGCACGCCGCGCCCTCCAGTTCATGCCAGCCAGCCAGTTGGAAGCGCGACCAAAAGCCAGCACCCAAGATGGCAAAGCGCAAGGGTTGCATCTTGCCAGGCCCTCCTTCTTAGGCAATGGCATCCAGCCGGGCCACCTCATCCTCACTCAGCGTAAGCTCCAGGGCATCCAGGTTTTCCTGGGCATGGGCGAGGTCGCTGGATTTGGGGATGGTGATGACATAGGGTTGGCGCACCAGCCAGTTGATCGCAACCTGGGCTGGGGTGGCGTTGTGCGTGGCGGCGATTTCGTTGACGACGGGATGGCTGAGCACGTCGTCTTTGAGCGGTGAATAGGCGGTCAGCAGGACGCGCTCGCGCTGGCAGAAGTCAAGCAGGCCGCTGGTTTCCGGCGCTCGGTGGAGCAGGTTATAGCGCACCTGGTTGGTGATGATCGGTGAGTCGGCAAGGTCCATAGCGCGCTGCAGCAGGGACACGTCAAAGTTGCTGACACCCAGCCGCCGGACCCGGCCATCGGCCACCAACTCGTTGAGGGCGCGGAATGTCTCTTCCAGGGGGATGTCGCGGCTGGGCCAGTGGATCAGATATAGGTCGACATAATCCGTGTCGAGCCGCTGCAAACTGCCCTCGATGGCTTTGTGGACATCGGCGTAGCGCAGGTGTTCGGGCGAGACTTTGGTGGTGATAAAGACCTGGCTGCGGTCAAACGCCTTGATCGCCTGGCCGACCAGCTCTTCACAGTGATGTTTGCCGTAGGACTCGGCGGTGTCGAGGTGGGTATAGCCCATCTCGATCAGGCGGCGCAGCATGGCGATGGATTCCTCATCGCGCGAGTAGTCGGCAGTGCTGCCGCCGCCATAGCTCCAGGTTCCCAAACCGAGTACGGGCAGTTGTTCGCCGTCGAGCATGGTTACAGTTCTCATGATAGCGTTCCTTTCGTAGGGGCCGCCTGGCGAGCGGCCAGCAGGTCCACAGGTCGCCGCGCCCGCAGCAGCACGGGCAGCAGGGCGGCGATAGCATCTGAATCCAATGGCTGGAGCGACAGCCCGCGCAGCCGGTAGAGGTGAAAGCCGCGGCCCAGCAGCCCGTTGGGCAGCGCATCGGGCGCATGGCCCGCGCTCGCTTGTAGGAGTGGATGCCACTCCACGATCAGCCGCAGGTGGGGCGCGGCCAGGATGCGATCCATCCCGCCCAAGACCTCTAGCTCTGCGCCCTCGACGTCGATCTTCACCAGATCTGGCAGCCCCGGTACGATCTCATCTAGCGGTGCGACGGCCACCTGAACGGCAGCGGTCACTGGTGCATAGAAGTTCTCTTGATAGAGGCTGTTGACCGCACTGACCTCGCCGCGCAGATAGAAGTCGCGCTGTTCACGCACGCGCCCCGCGGCAAAGGGCAGCACCGCAACGTTATGAATGCGGTTGGCAAGCAGGTTAGCGTAGAGTACAGCCAGATTGTCCTGCGCCGGTTCGACTGCATAGACACGCCCCGCGGTGCCGACGCGCTGGGCGGCATAGACGGTGTTATAGCCGATGTTGGCCCCAACATCCACCACAGTTGCGCCGGGGTGGACGGCGATATCACACAGGCGTTGAAAGCGCACGTTGCCCGCAGCCACAGAGAGCCGGATGATAGGCGGCCCCGGTACGTGCAGGCGCAACCCGGCCAGCGTGACAGGGCCGCCCAAGGCCGCCTGGATTGCGGGCCGCGCATAGCGGCGCAGCAGATGCCAGGGCGATTCGGTCGGGCGGCCTGTGCGCAGGTCCATCGGCTAGAACTTGGGCTGGAGCGTGAACCGCACCGGGTCGGAACCGGCGAGAAAGTCGAAGTCCATGCCCTTGGGCGCCTGGTTGACGTGTTGCAGATAGAGATGCCCATAGCCGCGGCGATAGGCCGGGGCAGGCGGCTGCCAGGCAGCGCGGCGGTGCGCCAGTTCTTCTTCGCTTACGCAGAGATGCAGCCGCCGGTTGGGGACATCCAGTTCGATCTCGTCGCCATCCTGTACCAGCGCCAGCGGCCCGCCGACCGCACTTTCAGGCGCGACATGCAGCACGATGGTGCCATAGGCTGTGCCACTCATGCGGCCATCGGAGATGCGCACCATGTCACGCACCCCCTGTTTGAGCAGCTTTTCAGGGATGGGCAGATTGCCCACTTCGGGCATGCCCGGCCCGCCTACCGGTCCCACATTTTGCAGCACCAACACGCTGTCTGGGGTCACACCCAGGTCGGGCGAGTTGAGGCGGGCGCGCAGGTCGTCCATGTCCTTGAAAACGACGGCAGGGCCGCGATGCTGCATGAGGGACGGGGTGGCCGCGGCGTGTTTGATCACCGCGCCGTCAGGGGCCAGGTTGCCATGCAGGACAGCCAGGCCGCCTTCGGGCTGGAAAGGGTTGTTGAGCGGGCGGATGATCTCACTGTCCTGGACTTCGGCGGCGGCGACGTTTTCGGCCAGGGTACGCCCGGTGACGGTCAGGGCGTCGCCATGCAGCAGGGGCAGCAGTTCGCGCAGGATGGCCGGGATGCCGCCCGCGTAATAGAGGTCTTCCATTTGATAGCTGCCGCTGGGACGCAGGTTGGCGATCAGCGGCGTGCGGCGGCTGATGGCGTCAAAGAGGTCCAGGGGCAGGTCAATGCCCAGCCGACCGGCAATGGCGGGCAGATGCACGACGGCATTGGTGCTGCCGCCCACGGCGCAGAGCAGGGTGATGGCGTTTTCAAACGCCTGGCGGGTGAGGATTTGCGAGGGACGCAGCCCACGCCGCGCCAGGTCGACAATGGCGCGGCCCGTTTCTTCTGCCAGGCGGATGCGGCGGCTGTCCACAGCGGGCGTCGCGCCTGTGCCGGGGAGGCCGATGCCCAACGCCTCCAGCAGCGAGTTCATGGTGGAGGCTGTGCCCATGACCATGCAGTGGCCGCGGCTGCGAAAGACGTTGTCTTCGGCCAGACGGTAGGTTTCGGCGTCGATGGTGCCTGCGGTGAATTCGGCGGTCAGGCGGCGGCAGTCGGTACATGCGCCGAGCATTTCACCGCGGAAATGGCCGTTGAGAGCCGGGCCGCCGGTCAGGGCAATGGTCGGGATATCGGCGCTGCACGCGCCCATGAGCGCGGCAGGGGTG
>CAZYQJ010000157.1:0-9348 GCA_964649925.1 uncultured Litorilinea sp. | reverse complement strand
CTGGCTGCTCACGCTCCAGGTGCTCAAGCAGTCGGGCGTGCGCATGCTGATCGCCACCGATACAGACCCTGACCGCCGCGCTATCGGCGAGCATTTTGACATCACCGTGCTGAACCCGAGCGCCGTCAACGTCGTGGAGACCGTGGCCGCACAGACCCAGGGCGAGGGCGTGGACGCCGCGGTGGATGCGGTGGGCGTTACCGCCACGCGCCGCGAGTGCATACAGTCCGTCTGCTGGGGTGGAACCGTCGTCTTTACCGGCCTGCACGACGAAGAGAGTAATCTGCAAGCCAACTACATCATCCGGTCTGAGATCACGATCAAAGGCTCGTTCGCCTATACCACGCTCGACTTTGAGGACGCGCTGCACTGGCTGGCCGATGGCCGGTTGGAGATCGACCCCTGGCTGGTCCACGCTCCGTTGGGTGAAGGCGGCGCGTGTTTCGAGCGTCTCTTGAGCAAACCCGGCCCTGTCGCTAAAATCCTGCTCCACTCCGAATGATGGATCAATCACGAACTGCAAAGGCTACCCATGTCGTTTTCTGAGCAAGCCGCCCGCTGGCTGAGCCGTCTTGTCCAAATCCCCAGCGTCACCCCTGCCCAGGCCGGGCCGCGCGCCGGTGAGCCGGGCGAAGCCTGCATCGCCGACGCCATCGCAACCTGGTTCCGCCAGTTGGGGGCCGACGCGGTGATCGACGAAGTCCTGCCCAACCGTCCGAACGTGTACGGTCTGTGGCACGGCCAGAGCGACCGCTGGGTCGCCGTCGACGTGCACGTGGACACGGTCGGCGTGGAACAGATGAAGGGAGACCCCTTCAGCGGCGAGATCCGCGGCGGCCGCGTGTGGGGTCGCGGCGCGGTGGACACCAAGGCCAGCCTCGGCGTGATCCTGGCGTTGCTTGAGGCCGCGCAGACCGCCGGGTCGCGCCCCGTGCCCAATCTGGTCATCGCCGCCACAGTGGATGAAGAGGTCGGCGCGACCGGCGCACCTGCCTTTGCCGCCTGGCTCTGCCGCCAGCCCTTCCAGATAAGCCAGCTTATAGTGGCCGAACCCACGCGCTGCGCGCCCGTCTATGGACACCGCGGGCTGGCGCGCTTTGAATTGACCTTCCAGGGCAAACCCGCCCATACATCACAGCCCGACCTCGGCCAAAACGCAGTCACCGCCGCGGCGCGCACCGTTCTCGCCTACATCGATGAACACGCCCGCCTCCAGACCCTACCCGCGGCGGCAGTAGGCCGCGCCGCGCTCACTCCCTCGCTGATCCAGGGCGGAACAGGCATCAACGTTGTGCCGGATCGCTGCGTCCTGACCGTAGACCGTCGCGTTGTTGACGGGGAAGACCCCGTCGCCGTGACCGATGCGCTCTACGCCACAGCCCAATCAGTGGGCGGGCTACCCGTGGAGATCCGCCGCCTGCGCCAGATCCACGCCTTTTTGCAGCCACCCAATTCAGACTTTGTGCAGCGGCTTGTCGCCTGGTCGGGCGAGACCCCGCAAGTTGCCCCCTTCGGGACCAACGCCTGGGCCTATCGCGACTATCCCGCCGAAGTCGTGGTGATTGGCCCCGGCAGCATCGACCAGGCGCACGGCGCAGAAGAATGGGTCGACATTGCTGAACTCGAACGCATGGCCCATGTTTACACTCAATGGTGGGGGCTGGATATCGCATGAGCACGCCCGCGTTTGTCCCTGGCCGCACGCTCAACCGCCGCTTCTATTGGTCGGTCGTGCGCCCGCTGCTCGACCAGGCATACCCACACCTGGTCCACTCTGCTGCACTGATCGGCTACGGCTCTGACGTACTGGGGCTGGACACGCCCATGTCCACCGACCACAATTGGGGGCCGCGCTTCCAGCTTTTTCTCACCCCTGCCGACTATACTCAGTACGCGGAGGAGTTGCACGATTGGCTGGCGCGCAGCCTCCCACCGTCTTTTATGGGCTATTCGGTGCACTTCGACCAGCCCAACGAGGCCGACGGCGGCACGCAGCGCATGCAGCCGCATGTCGATGGGCGGGTCAATCACTTGATCGAGATCACCACGGTGGACGCTTTCTTCCATCGCTACCTAAACCTCAGCCCGACCGATCCGCTCGACGCAAGCGATTGGCTGGCGCTGCCCCAACAACGTCTGCTGGAGGTGACTGCAGGTGAAGTCTTTCATGACGGGCTGGGCACGCTCGGCTCGGCGCGGGCGCGCTTTGCCTACTACCCGCGCCCTGTCTGGCTCTGCAAGCTTGCCGCTCAGTGGCAGCGCATCGGCGAGGAAGAACCGTTTATGGGACGTACCGGCGACCTGGGCGACGAACTCGGCTCGCGCATCATTGCCGCCCGGCTGGCGCGCGACCTCATTCACCTGGCCTTTCTCTATGCGCGCCGTTACCCGCCCTACAGCAAATGGCTGGGCAGCGCATTGGCCCGCCTACCCGGTTCCGACTCGCTCCAGCCGTCGCTCCTCACGCTCACCAGCGCACCCACCTGGCAGGAGCGCGAGGAGGGGCTGGTCGCCGCGCTCCGTCACCTGGCGGAGACTCACAACCGGCTCGGCATTACGGGCTACATCGCCCCCACGATCCAGCCGTTCTTTGGGCGGCCTTTCCAAGTCCTATTTGCCGAACACTATACGTCGGCCATTGCCGCCGAGATCGACGACCCTTGGCTGCGCCACCTCGCCACGACCACCGGCGCAGTAGATCAGTTTACCGACAGTACCGCCATTGCCAGCAACGCCCGGCTTGCATCCATCATTGGCCATGCCGTCGCAACCAAGCCAATGTCTGAACCTGCCTAACTATCTGGAGGATACCTATGCGGCTTGTCCAGTTTATCGATCATGACGGTGCACAGTATGTCGCCGTGGTCAGCGAAGATGGCGCTACGCTGCGCGTCCTCAACGAAACCTCCTCTGTGCGTGAACTCGCACTCGACGCCTACACCGCCCATATCAGCCTGGCCGAGATGGTGGATGCCCGGCTGGGCGATGCAGAAGTCGATTACCAAACGGTGGTAGATGAAGACCGGCTGCTGCTTCCACTCAACCACCCCGACCCCGCGCACTGCATCGTCTCCGGGACTGGTCTCGATCATTTGGGCAGCGCCCAGGCGCGCGATGCCATGCACGCACGGCTCGCCGGTGAGGGCACACTGACCGACTCCATGAAGATGTTCAAGGCGGGTCTGGAAGGCGGCAAACCCGCACCAGGCGAAGTCGGCGTCCAGCCTGAATGGTTCTACAAGGGCGATGGCAGTTGGCTCGTCCGGCCTGGCGAACCGCTCGAGCTACCTCATTTCGCCGAAGATGGCGGTGAAGAGCCGGAACTGGTGGGTCTGTATGTAGTGGCCGAATCAGGGGACGTGCTGCGTGTCGGTTTTGCCATCGGCAACGAATTCTCCGACCATGTGCTGGAGAAACAAAACTACCTCTACCTGGCACACTCAAAGCTGCGCACCTCGTCATTTGGGCCTGAACTGCTGGTCGGGGATCCGCCCACCAATATCCGCGGCACGGTACGCATCCTGCGCGGGGAATCCGAAGTGTGGAGCGACACCTTCCTGACCGGCGAGGAAAACATGACCCACAGCATCGCCAATCTGGAGCATCATCACTTCAAATACACCCCCTTCCGGCGTCCAGGCGATGTTCACTGCCACTTCTTCGGCACAGCGACCCTCAGCTTTGCCGCAGGCATCACAGCCAAACCTGGCGATATCTTTGAAATCTCCGCCCCCGAGTTCGGGCGTCCCCTGCGGAATCCCCTGGCGGAAATCCATCCGCAGATCCCCGACCCGGTGACCGTCAAGGCTCTCTAGGTTCGTTTTGCGGTCGAGATAGCATGTATCATGTCGTTCCTTGTCGATGCCCATGCCCATTTCTTCAGCCCGGGCTATGTAGATCTGCTGCCGGAAAGCTGCCGCCGCATCCAGCCTGACGAGTTCACGCTCTATACGGCACTGGCAGCGCGCCATCAGATCGCCCAGGTGCTTGCCATCGGCTACGAGGGCGAACCCTGGGCCGCGGGCAACAATGACTACCTGGCCGCGCTGGCGCACAGTACCCCGTGGGTGCGCCCCGTCGCCTACGCCGAACCCGCGACCCTCAATGTACCCAGCCTGGAGAGATGGCACAGCCAGGGCTTTGTGGGCATCAGCCTCTATGTGACGAACGTACAGCGCGCCGCATCGATCCAGCAGATCGAACCACCGGTCTGGTCCTGGCTAGAGGCGCACAATTGGCTTGTCAGCGTTAACAGCCGCTGTGACCTTTGGCAGCAGTGGCGGCCCGTACTGGACATGCACCCCACCCTGCGTCTGCTGATGTCGCACCTGGGGCTGCCGCCTGCGTGCGCCACTGCCCCCAGTCTCGCCGACGCAGCCAGCCGCTTGGCCGCAGTGACCGGCCTGGCCGCCTATCCTCATGTGTATGTGAAGCTCAGCGCGCTCTATGCGCTTACCGACCCCGGCCATGCCTATCCTCACCACGCGGCCTGGCCCTATGTCGAGGTCATTGCCAAAGTCTACGGTCCAGCGCGCATGGTGTGGGGATCCGACTTTAGCCCCGCGCTCGAACATGTCAGCTTTGCCCAGACAATCGGCGTGGTGGATGCCTTGCCGGGGTTCTCTGCAGCAGACCGCAACGCCATCCTTGGCGACAATCTGGCGCGCCTGCTCGAATCAATCTCCACAAAGGAGGCTTTCTGATGAGTACATCCCGCCCCCAAGTCGGATTTATCGGCCTGGGTGCGATGGGCCAGGGCATGGCCCAATCCCTGGTGCGCGCCGGGTTCTCCGTGCGCGGCTATGACATCCAGCCCGTCGCGATCCAGACCTTTGTCGCCGCAGGCGGCCAGCCTGCCCAATCCGTCACAGCCGCGGCAAACGGCGCAACCGTCCTGATCGTCATGGTGCTCAACGCGGAACAGGCCGAGACCGTTCTGTTTGGGCAAGAAGGCGCAGCACAGACCTTACAGCCCGGCAGCCTGGTGATCCTGTGCAGCACGGTCGCGCCCACCTTTGTGCGGTCCGTAGCGGCCCGGCTGGCACAGCGTGAGATCGACCTGCTCGACGCACCCGTCAGCGGCGGTACCGCGCGCGCCGCCGAAGGCAAACTCACGATTATGGCGTCGGGTTCACAGGCTGCTTTTGCCATCGCGCAGCCGCTGCTCGACGCCATGGCTGAACATGTCTACATCATGGGCGATACACCCGGCCAGGGCGCGACCATGAAACTGATCAACCAGGAGTTGGCCGGGATCCACATCGCCGCTGCAGCCGAGGCCCTGGCCCTGGGTGCGCGTGCAGGCATTGACCCCCATCGCATCTATGAAGTGGTCAGTAACAGCGCCGGTTCCTCCTGGATGTTTCAAAACCGCGTGCCGCACATCCTGGCTGACGACTACACCCCGCACAGCGCCCTCGAAATCTGGCTCAAAGACCTGGGCCTGGTGCTGGAGACCGGCAAAGAACTCAACTTCCCGCTGCCGCTGGCGGCTGTCGCCCACCAACTCTATATCATGGCTGCGGCGGCAGGCCATTCGCGCCTGGATGATTCAGCCGTGATCAAGGTCTTTGAACAACTGGCGGGCTTCCAGGTCATGCCCACCCCGAACGCCGACTGACCGCCTATCGACAACATATGCCCATCGCAAGACCCATGCGAACAAGTCTTATAATCAGAGGAGCACCCCATGCGCAAACCGATCATCGCCGCCAAGGGCGCAAAACCCAAGGGCCCCTATACGCCTGCTATCTTGGCACAAGGGCCGACCCTCTATATCTCCGCCCAAGGCCCCTTCGACCCTGCCACCGGCCAGATCGAAGCCAAAAGCTTTCGGGAACAGGCCCGGCAGGTCTTCGACAACGTGACGGCCTTGCTCGAAGAAGCGGGCGCGACCTGGGCAGATGTCGTCAAAGTCCAGGTCTTTCTGGCAGACTTTGCCGATTTCGCCGTGATGAACGAGGTCTATAGCGAATATGTGCAGGAACCTTATCCTGCGCGCACGACCGTTCACTCCAAGATCGGGCAGGCGGATATCGCCGTAGATGCGACCGCCGTTCTCCCCCAACCCTAGCAGCGAAAAAAGGGAAGACCAATGCGGCTTCAGAATCAGGTAGCCTTTGTCACTGGCGGCGGATCAGGCATCGGCCAGGCGATCTGCCGCCTGTTCGCCGCCGAGGGTGCGCAGATCGTCGTCGTGGATCGCGTCCTGGATCGCGCCCAAGCCACCCTGGCCGAGATCCAGGCAGCGGGCGGCGCGGGGCTGGCGCTACAAGCCGACGTGTCGCAGCCCGCCGAGGTGGAGGCCGCGGCGCACACCGCGATCCAACAGATGGGCCGCGTCGATATCTTGGTCAACAACGCGGCCATTGCCGAGGGCGATGATATCTTGACCATCGATGAGGCCACTTGGGATCTCAACCTGGCCGTTGTGCTCAAGAGCGTCTATCTCTGCAGCCGTGCCCTGCTGCCCGACATGTTGGCACGCGGGCGCGGCGCGATTGTCAACATCGCCTCGGTCAACGGGCTGACCGGCCTTGGCGAAGAACCCTATAGCGCGGCCAAGGCCGGCGTGGTCAACCTGAGCCAGAATCTGGCAGTGCGCTATGGGAGCCGGGGCGTGCGCGTCAATGTCATCTGCCCAGGCACAATCCAGACCCCCATCTGGCAGAGCCGTGTGGACAAAGACCCGCAGATCTTTGAACGGCTGGCGCAGTGGTATCCATTAGGGCGTGTCGGCCAGCCCGAAGACGTGGCGAAGGCCGCGCTCTTTCTCGCGTCCGATGATGCCGCCTGGATCACCGGCGCCGTGCTCAATGTGGATGGAGGTCTCATGGCAGGCAGCTATCGCATGGCGCGCGACCTCGAGGCAGAGAACTAACTCACAGACGCTGCACCGTATCCGGCGTACCGTAGAGCGCACACAGCCGTATATTGGGTGTACGACCCGGTGACAAAATGGAACCCCAGACTGGCGCTGTCCGTCTATGTGTCACATCGTGCGCCCAGTGGAATCGAGGAAGCCCATGAGATGCCCCCACTGCTCTACCGAAAATCCGGATACCAACACCATCTGTCTTGAGTGTCGCAGGCCATTGGTCCCGTCGCCAGCCGCAACCGCGGGGCAAAGCCAGCCCCCGACCCGCGCTGCATCGGGCAGGCCACCAGCCGCCACGCCGCCACCCACGTCATCCCGTCCAGCCTCATCACAGCCTGCCTCCACGGCTGTGCCCGCTGGCTTCGGCACCGTCGGGCCTGGCGGACCGGGCAGCGGCGGCAATGGCGATGACGGCAATGGCGGCACGCCGCCGCCCGAACCGCGGCGTTGGGGATTGGGACTGGCCGTGTTGGTGGTGCTTGCGCTGGTCTTTGTCGCGCTAGGGTGGCTGCTCTTCAACCGCCAGCGCGAACAACGCGCCGCCAGTGCGGAAGCGACCGCTGTGTCGATCTCCGTACGGGCTACGGCCACCGCATTTGCCGCCCAAGATGCAGCCGCCGAGGCCACACGCAACGCCGATGCGACTCGCGCCATGGACGCTGCCCTGGCAACCGCCGCCTTTGCCCCTACCGCCACCTATACCGCGCTGGAGGAAAGCTACCAGCGCGGGCTGGCCGCCGCCGACGTGGGCGACTGGTTCACGGCTGTGACCCAATTTCAGGCAGTCTACGACGTTGACCCGTCCTTTGCTGACGTAGCTGAACGGCTGCAGCAGGCGCGCGCTGCGCTCACGCCCCAGGTCGCCACACCAATCCCGACAGCGACACCCACCGTAGACGCGACCCCGGTCCCGGTCTTTCCAACCGATACCCCCGTCCCCACGCCGGTGCCCGGCAGTGTCGCTACGGCCACCTCTACGCCTGTACCGCCTACACCCACGCCAACCCCTTCGCCAACCGTGACGCCCACGCCACTGCCGCCCACACCGACATGGACGCCGATCCCCAGCCCGACGCCGCTGCCCCCTCCGCCCACGCCGACCTGGACACCCGACCCGACGCACACGCCGACCGCAACCGCCACCGCATCGCCCACCGCGACGGCTACCAGTTCGCCAACCGCCACTGAGACGTCGACCACGACACCAACACTGGCGCCGACGGAGACCCTGACACCAACGGCAACGGCCACACTGGCGCCAACAGCCACATTGACCCCGACGGCTACTGCGACGATCACGCCGACTGTCACCATCACGCCTACATTCACCGCGACCGTCACCGCCACGGCCACCATCACCTGGACACCCACGACCATCGGCGCTGAAGTACCAACTGAGACACCGACTGAGACGCCAACCGAGACGGCAATCCCCACTGCCACGGATACGCTGACGCCCACAAACACGGCGACGCTCACACCGACCGCAACCGAAACGCTGACGCCCACCGCGACAGCGACCCTGACGCCTACAGCCACCCTTACCCCGACCGCCACGGCGACACTGACGCCTACCGCTACCCTCACGCCGACGCTCACTGAGACACCAACGGAGACATTGACGCCTACAGCGACGGATACGCTGACGCCCACCGCGACACTCACGCCAACGGCGACAGCCACTGATACCGCTACACCGGAACCGTCTCCAACCGAAACGGCGACGTCGACAGATACACCGGAGCCAACCGCCACGCCCACGGATACACCGGAGCCGACCGCGACAGAAACGGCGACATCCACGGATACGCCAGAGCCGACTGCTACCGACACGGAGACGCCCACGGACACCCCGGAAGCCACCGCAACCGAAGCCAGTACGCCGGAGCCAACAGAGGAACCGACTGGCACGCCCGAACCGACCATAACCAGCACACTGACGGTCACCCTAACGCCGACGGAAGGGGGAGCGCCGCCGATCATCGTCGAACCGACGCCTGAACCGACACGACGCCCGGCTATCCCACGCCGCTCACCCACCCCCACGCCGCGCCTGACGCTCACTGTGACCGTGACGCCACCCGAGGAAACTCCTATCCCGTCGCCGAGCATCACAACCACCCTCACCGGAACGATTACGGCCACATTGACCGCCATTGCCGAAAGCCCGCTGGCGACTCCCACGTTGACCGGCACGCCCACCCTCACGGGGACAGAGGGCATCACGCTCACCGGTGTAATGACCGGCGTAGAGGAAGCCGCCGAGATCACGGATGACACGCCGTCCGCGTCCGAGTAGCTGTCGAATGCGCGCTGACTTTGCCGCTACGCCGGGCTTGATCCACAATAGAGACAATTTGTCCGTATCAGCGGTATAGCGGTAGATAGATGACTCGCGAAGGTGGAGAACTCAGCATGAGGGGAAAAGGCATCCCACAGCGCGCGCTGTGGTTCGTCCTAACCGTATCGCT
>CAZYQJ010000156.1:0-9355 GCA_964649925.1 uncultured Litorilinea sp. | reverse complement strand
TCCACATCACGCTGACGGCGCGGCTGCGCCAGCTGGTCGCCTCGCGCGTGAGGTCGCTCAGGAGCGACAAATAGCTGACCGAAGCCACGTTGACGCCCACGCCCCACAGCATAAAGCTGCCCAACGCCGCGAGCATGCCCCAGCCGGGCTGTTCACCCAGCACATAGACAGCATGGGCGGTGAGGTAGCTGCCGAACGAGGCCATCAGCCCGCCCAGCACAATCCAGGGGGAACGATGCCGCCCGCCGATGGGGTAGCGATCCGCCCAGTTGCCGATCCAGATTTGCAGGGGAGAAAGCAGATAGGGGGCAGCGACCAGCACGCTGACCCAGAAGGCCGACATCCCCATGTCGGCAATCATGATGCGGTTCAGCGTGCTGTTGACCGGCACGACGGTGATCGAAACACCGACGTGAACAAGCGCAAGTTGAAGGACGCGTCTCCAGTTCATGGTGCGTAGGATAACATAGATTTACATAGACTCCAATAGATTTGGGCATCATCCGCGCATTGGCCGCGCGGGGGTTAAAGCCAGTCCACCAGTTCTGCCGTGGTAGCCAGGACGAGGTCGCTTTCCAACAGGTCCCGCTCTTCGCCCAGCCCGCACAATACGCCGACGGTCGCCATCTCGGCGGCGCGCGCGGCGCGTAGGTTGCTGTCGGTGTCGCTGACCATCAGCATCTGGTTC
Organism: uncultured Litorilinea sp.; assembly: GCA_964649925.1. Lineage (GTDB taxonomy): Bacteria > Chloroflexota > Anaerolineae > Caldilineales > Caldilineaceae > QEUY01. The sequence continues at coordinate 8,667 of CAZYQJ010000156.1, read as the reverse complement.
GGTTCGAGCATCAACTGGGAAGCAGCGCTGACCAGTGCCTCGCTGTGCGGGAGCAGGTTGCGCACGTCGTTGCGCCCCAAAATCAGCGCAAAGGTGGTAGGCGATAGACCGGCATTGCGGAAGAAGTGGCGGATGGCAGTCTCGTCACGCGTGGAGACAAGCACCAGCCGGTATTGCGGCGCAAGTTGGCAGATCATATCCACCACGCCGGGGAGCGGCTCCAGGTATGGTGAGGCAGGATAGCCGCGCAGCCGGTCCAGGAGGGGCAGGGCGCGGTTGACCCATTCTCGGTGTTTGTACCGGCGCATCTGGCTGACCAGGAAGTTAACCACGCCCTCGACCCCGACCATGGCGCGGCGCATGATCCGGCCCCGCACGTTGGGCGGCAGCGTCCGGTCCAGCCAAGAGACAGGACGTTCGGCCCATGCCACCAACGCCCAATCCAGCCCGGTGAGCGTGCCGTCCAGGTCAAAGATGATCGCCTCGATTTTGCGCCCTGCAATCAGGCCGGGGATGCGAATACCGGCCTGGGTGATGCTGCGCGGCTCAAAGGGTTCCAGGTCAAAGAGGCGGCGGTAGAGATAGCGCAGGATCACGCGCGCGCTTGCCATGATAGGCATGGCGAGCAGCACCCCGAGCAGGCCGAAGACCAACGTCCCCGCGATGATGCCCACGAACGCCACCGCCGGATGTAGTTTTACCTGCCCCCCCACCAACCGCGGGATCAGATAGATATTCTCGACCTGGGCCGTGATGATGTAGATGATCAGGACAACGATGGCAAAGGTCAGGTTGTTGACGGGCATCCACGACGACCCTTGCAGCAGGGCGAAAATCGTGCCGATGGCCCCGCTGATGCCGGGACCGATAGAGGGCAGGAACTCCATCACCGCGGCCAGCACGGCCAGCCCCCCGGCGTTCGGCATCCCGATGATCAACAGCGGGATCCAGGTGATCACGCCCATCGCCAGAGCCAGTGTCAACTGGCCGCGCAAAAATGCATGCCAGACCTGACCCAACTCCTGGCCCAGACGCCGGGCGTCTTCCTGATAATCCACCGGGATCTGGTCCATCAACAACCGCTGGAGCTTATAGATATCCTTGAGGATCCAGAAGTTGAGCACCAGCACATAGATTACCGAGATGATGCTGTTGGTGACGCCGCGGGCAATGGACATCGGGTTGCCGGTGGCGAGGACGTTGCTCAACACGTTTCCCGTCTCCTGCAGCATCAGGTCGAGCGAAAGACGGAAGGGGCCGAGCGGCAAAAAGGGGCCGCCGGAGATGCCTTGCAGGCTGGCGATCAACTCTTCCAGCGTGGCCTGCAGCGCGGTCAGGAGATCGGCCAGACGGGGAATGACCAGGATCGGAACAACCGTCGCCACGATCAGCAGCGCCACATAGATGACGCTGACCGCCAGGCCGCGCGCCCAGCCTGTACTGCGCTGGATCCAGTTGACGGGATAGCTGAGGATAAAGGCTAAAAGAAACGCGACAACCGTTGGCGCAATCAGGACGCGGAAGGTAATGAGGAGGACGATGGCCGAGACGGCCAGCGTGGCCGCGACGAGTATCTTGGTGAGGTTGCTCCAACGCCGCGCACCCATGACGGGTTAAAAGTAGGTCAGCGCGTTGAGCGGCCAGTAACGCAACCAGACTCGACCCAAAATATACTCGCGCTTGACCGGCCCAAATGCACGGCTGTCGTTGCTGTTGTCGCGGTTATCCCCCATCACAAAATAGCTCAACGGGCCCAGTGTAACAGGGTCCATGCTCTGATAGCCCAACTCATGCGGAAAGGGTTCGGGGATGGGTTGGTTGTCGATATAGACGACACCGTTGCGGATCTCGACGGTTTCTCCCGGCAGCCCGATGATGCGCTTGACCAGCATCTCGTCCATGCCCGGCATATCCAGCACGACAATGTCATTACGCTGCGGTGGTTGAAAGCGGTAGCTCAACTTGTCGATGATCAACCGCTGCCGCTCCGACAGGTTTGGCTCCATACTCTGCCCATAGACAATCGTGGCCTGGGCCAAAAAAAGGTGGACGGTCAACGCTAACGCCAACGCCGGGAGGATTACCTGGAGGCTCTCCCGAAGCACAACCTGAAACAGGGCCAGTGGGTGGGGTTGGGCAGGTGCGGAATCGTGATCGTCTGTTTCAGTCAGGGTGTAGTGATCAGGATAGGAATTTGGATCGCGCATACATGTACGTCCGAATGGGTGGATTTGCTGAAAGTATAGCGAATTCACTCATTTTAGCAAACTGGCGCAGCATCAACCCGCTCGCTGCGGCGCAGAAACGTTACGCCCGGTCTTTATTGACGACCGGGCACACGGGCAGTATACTGCAGGTGTGGTGTCATGTCACCTGTTTAAACTGTCAGTTTTCGGAAACCGGCTTGCGTGCGCCTCTTGATTAAGGCCGGTGTGTTTATCCATTTCCCGTAGGCTTGCCCGCGTCTGATGACCTCCATTTCTCGTATCCGTCTGATCCGCGCTGTGCATCTACTGCTGGCGCTTACACTTTTGCTCACCGCGAGCGCCCCAGGTCTGGTGCTGGCCCAGACGCCGACTCCCGACCCCAGCACGCCCACCCCCTTACCCACCGGAACGCCGGACGCGGCTGCTGGCGCGATGGACGCGCAGGTAGAGAGCCTGTTGGCGCGGATGTCCATTGCCGACCGGGTGGGCCAGTTGTTTTTGATCTCCTTCGAAGGCAGTGATGCCGACTTTGCCAGCGACATCGCCGAACTGATCTATGGCTATCGCGTGGGGGGCGTGGTCCTCAGCGCCAGCAACGGCAACTTTAGCAACGAGAAAGGGATTGACACCCCTGCCCAGATAGCAACCCTGGTCAACCAACTGCAATCCCTGGCCTACGGTGCTGTGCTGCCGCCCGAACAGGCGCTGCCCGAAGCCTGGCCCGAAGCCTGGCCGCCCGAACATCTGCTTTCGCTGGAGCAGGCAACCAGCGTGCCGCCGATCAATGTGCCGCTCTTCATCGCCGTCGAACAGATAGGGGACGGCCTGCCCACGACAGCGCTGCGCCGTGAGTTTACCCCCTTGCCCAGCCAGTTGGCGTTGGGCGCAACCTGGAACCCCTCCCTGACTCGACAAGTGGGCGAAGTGGTGGGACGTGAATTGCAGGCCGTTGGCATCAACCTGTTGTTAGGCCCCAACCTGGACGTGCTGGAACAGCCCCGGCCCGATGCGGTGGGCACGCAGGGAACCCATGCCTTCGGCGGCGACCCCTACTGGGTCAGCCAGATGGGTCGTGCCTATATCTCCGGCGTGCACAGCGGAAGCGGCGGGCGGCTGGCGACGATTGCCCGCTACTTCCCCGGCGCAGGCGATGCCGACCGTCTGCAAGAGCAGGAGGTGGCGACCGTTCAACGCAGCGTAGAAGAACTGCGGCGGACGACGCTGCCCCCGTTTCTGGCGGTCACGCGCGGCGCATCCAGCATCTTGCGTCCTGAGGGCGATATGGCGGCGACGGACGGCCTCATGACCGGGCACATTCGCTACAGCGGCTTTCAGGGCAGCAGCCTGGGCCGCAACACCCCCTTTAGCCTCGCCCCTGAACTCACCACCGTGTTGGAGCAAGAAGGGTTTGCCACATGGCGCGGACAGGGTGGGGTGTTGGTCAGCAACATGCTCGGTGCGCCGTCCATCCGCCGGTACTATGACCCTTCGCTGACCGAGTTCCCTTACCGCCGCGTGGCGACCGATGCCTTCTCCGCGGGCCATGACCTGCTCTACCTGGGGCGCTTTAGCCTGGACGACCGCTGGGAAAGCGAAAAGCAAAACATCCAGGATACGATCAGCTTCTTTCAAGTGCGCTACAGCCGCGACCGTGACTTTGCCGCACAGGTAGATGCCGCAGTGCGGCGCATTCTGCGGCTCAAGCTGAGTCTCTATGGCCCGCTCGCCGAAGGCGAACCTTTTGTCATTCCCCCCGCGAATGTGCTGGTGACAGCCGGGGACCTGGTTGTGCTGGAGGAGGAAAACCGCGCCGAAGCGATGGCGCTTGTGGGCCAGGTAGCGCGCGAGTCCTTTACCCTGCTCTACCCCGACCCGGCGAGTACGTCGGATGTCGTTTCGATGGTGCCACAGACCGGCGACGAGATCCTGATCTTTACCGACAGCCGATTACTGCGCGAGTGCGACAACTGCATGGCCGAGGCCGCAGTCGGACCGGATGAAGTCGCCGCCATTATCGAAAGGCTCTATGGCCCCACCGGCACAGGCCAGATCCTGCCGGAACAGGTAGAAAGCTTGACCTTCTCCGACCTGGCGCAACTGCTCGACGCCGAGCAGGCCGCCCAGCAAGCGTCACAGGAAGGCGGCACGCCAGAAGCCAGCAGCCCGCTGGAGGTCACGCCGCCTGTCCCCCCGTTGACCCCCACACCCACGATCACGGCGATTGCACCGTCTACGGTGGAAACCGAACTGGACGAACCGACAGACGGCGCAGCACCGCTCCTGCCTGGGCTGGACAAAAACTCCAAGACCAATCTCCAGATCGATCAGGCGGAGTGGATCCTCTTTGTCATGTTGGATGTGGACCCCGAGAACTACCCCACCAGCGACGTGGTCAAGCGTTTTTTGCGCCAGCGCGCCAATCAAATTGCAGAGAAACACATCGCCGTTCTCACGCTGCACGCCCCGTTCTTCCTGGATGCCACCGAGATCAGCAAACTCAACGGCTATTACGCCGCCTACAGCAAGACGCAGCCCTTCCTTGAAAGCGCAGTGCGCGCCCTCTTCCGCGCCTATTCCCCCACCGGTGCGCCGCCGGTCTCGGTTCCAGGAACCCGCTACGGCAATCTGGCCGACCGGCTACAGCCCGACCCGTCCCAAACCCTTGACTTGGTGGTGGGGACACCGGAAGGCGAGGTGCTGATTGACACCGGCGTTGACGACGCAGGCCCGCTGCCCCAGATCGAGTCAGGCCAGACCATTCGGGTGCAGGCAGGGCCGGTGTTGGACCGCAACGGCAAGGTGGTACGCAACGGCACGCCGGTGGAACTGCGTCTGACCGACGAAGACAACAGCAGCGAACCGGTGGTGGAAACGGTGCAGACGCAAAATGGGCTGGCGACGCGTGACCTGGTGGTGAACAGCACCGGTGTAGTGATGATCACGGCGCGCGCCGGGGAGGCTGTCTCGGCAGGGGATGTGGCGCTGAATGTACAGGTACCCGCCTCCGAAATGGCGGCAGCAGCCCTCCTTTCAACCGCGGTCCCCATGACGGTCGCCGCGTCCATCACTGCCGGCCTCACGACTTCGGTTGCCGGTGCGACTGACCTCGTGCCAGGAGATGCGCCCGACGGAAAACGCATCAACCTGGTCTCGCTGGCAGTGGCGCTGTTGACCATGATCGCCACCAGCAGCTTGCTGTTGATCGTGCAGGTGCGCGTCCTCTCACGCCAGTCGTTGGTGCATGGCATCCTGTGGGCGGTCAACTGTGGGCTGATAGGCTATATCTTGTACGGGTTGGGGCTGATCCCTGGTGGCGGCTGGCTGGAAAACAGCCTGCAGGTGTGGGGGTCCGCACTGGTAGTCTTTATCGCCATGCTGCTGCCGCTGGTGTGGCTGCAACTGCGGACGGAATAAAAAAGTACCCCCGACAGGATTCGAACCTGTGCACCCGGCTCCGGAGGCCGGCGCTCTATCCACTGAGCTACGGGGGCGTAAACGCGCTCTTATTGTATACCACAGTGCGGCCTTCCAGAGCAAATTAAGTTGGTCGCCGTCTGGACGCGTGCTATAATCGCACCATGTATTTGGATCGCACCTATCGACCGCGACGGCGGCGGCGTGGCATTGGACGCTTCTGGCCTTTGATCCTGTTGGCGGCTGTGGGCATTATTCTCTACGAGCAGCAGCCTTCCTGGCTTGCCCCCGGCAGCGCGGCCCCTACGCCCATCCCGACGCGCAGCGCTATCTCTTTTCTGGCCGATGCGGATATCGCCTACCGCTCCGGCAATATTGCCGCGGCCATCACCGCTTATGAACGCGTGATGCAGTTGGAGCCTGCCAACCCGAAACCGCTGGCCCAACTCTCCGCACTCTATCTGATCCTGCAAGACCTGAACCAATCGCGCGCTCTGGCCGAACAAGCCGTGGCACTCGCCCCCAAAGACCCTGAAGCGCTCAACGCCCTGGCGCGCATCCTGGACTGGCAGGGGGAGTACGAAGACGCGCTCAATTATGCGATGGATGCGCTGGAGATCGACCCCGAAAATGCCACATCGCTTGCCATCCTGGCCGAAATCTACACCGACGTAGGCAACTGGAATCTGGCCGAAAGCTATCTGCAGCAGGCGTTGGAGATCGACCCTGAAAACGTCACCGCCCTGCGCAACCAGGCCTTTCTCCATGAGATGCGCGGCGACTACGAAGCCGCCATCGCCGCCTATGACCGCGCCATCGAGGTTGCCCCCTACCGCTTTGACTTCTATATGGGCCGGGGCCGCCAATACCGCATCGGGCTGCTCGACTTTGAACGGGCCATCGAAGATTACCGCAAAGCGGTCGAGGTCTATGAAGCGCCCGTCACACTCGATACCCTGGGGGATGGGCTGTACTACTACGGCGACTTTCTGGGCGCGGTGCGCGAACTGCGGAAAGCCGTCGAACTTGACCCTGAATATGGCCCGGCCCATGTCCATCTAGGGATGGCGCTCTATGCGCGGCGCAACTACGAGGACGCCGCCGCTTCCCTGGAGACCGGGCTGGCGTTGGTCGGCGACAACGCACGCATCGAGCAAATCTATACACTGGGTCTGGCCCACATCTACAAAGACCCAACCGAGTGCGACAAGGCCATTGTCTGGCTGAACAAGGCCCTGGAGATTGATCCCCAGTCCGGCCCAGCCCTGGAAGGTCTGTCGTTGTGCAGCCAACCCAACTCGTGAGGTCTGCTCGTCCACGACCGGCGTAGCCGCGGGCGGGAGTGTTTGCGCGCCCATGTCACGTGTCCATATAGCTTGTTTTGAGCGACCGGCAATTCATTCATGAGCCTAAAACGTCCCCGCCTGAAATCGAGCCTGCCCCAACGAGTCACCCTTACACCGCGCAAACCACCGGAACGACCGTCTGCGGAACAAAAGACAAACGGCGACCGCGCGCCTGCTGCCCAACCCGCACGCGCCACGCCGACAGAACCGTCCCGGCCCGGCGGGACAGCCGCCCGCACCACCACCACCAAGCGCCGTCTACAACGCCGCACCACCCCGCTGGAGGTGTTGCAGGAACCACTCCAGGCAGGCATCCGCAAAGTCTTTGACCTACGGCGTTTTCTTATTGTCCTGGGGCTGACTGCGATTGTGCTGCTGATGCCCACCCCCGCGGGGCTTGAAATCCCGGGACACCGGGCGCTGGCGCTCTTTGTCTTTACCGGCAGCATCCTGGCGTTGGAACCCGCGCCGCTGCCTATCGCCGCGCTCATGGTCCCCATCGCCCAGATTGCCCTGGGCATCGACACCGCAGCCGGGGCCTTTGCACCTTTTGGGCAACCCGTTCTATTCTTGATCTTGGGCAGCCTCTTTCTGGCGGAAGCATTACGCAAACACGGTCTCACCCGGCGCATGGCGCTCTATGTGATCATGGTCAGCGGCGGCCAGTTCCAACGGATGCTCTTGGGGCTGATGGTGGGAACCGGGCTGCTCAGCATGTGGGTGCTGAACACTGCCACCGCTGCCGTGTTGATCCCGGTCGCCATCACCATTGCCCAGCGCGTCCAGCCCCAGGAAAAGGCCGGGCGCGCCCTGGAAGTGCTGATCCTGGGCATCGCCATGAGTGCCAGCATCGGCGCGATCGGCACGATCATGGGCAGCGGCGAGAACGCCATCGCCAGCGGTTTGCTGGATCAAGCAGTTGGCTTTGGCTTTATCGACTGGATGCGCTATGGCGTGCCCGTCGTGTTGATCCTGCTGCCGCTGAGCTGGTTTTTGCTGCTGCGCGCTCTGCCTGTGGGCGACCTGGTGATCGACACCTACCCTGCCCTCAAAGAACTGGTAAGGCTGGGCAGCCTCAAAGGGCCGGAACGCGAGATTCTGTTGGTACTGTTTACGTCGGTCACGCTGTGGATCAGCGGCTCGGCGTTGGAATCGATTTTCAATCTGCCCGAAACCCTGTTGAGCAGCGCAGTGGTCGCCATCGGCGCGGTCGCCCTGCTCTCGATTGAGGAAGTGGTGGATTGGAACGATCTCAAGGGGGTGAACTGGGGCGTCTTCTTTGTGATCGGCGCAGGGTTGACCCTGGGCAATGCGCTGGACAAGACCGGTGCGGGCGAGTGGTTTGCCAACATGCTGGCTCCGACGCTTTCCGGGTTGCCTTATGGCGTCGTCCTCAGCGTGCTGGTGCTGACCGGATTTGCGCTCACCCAGTTTATGAACAACGTCACGCTGGGCGCTATCCTGGCTCCGGTGTTGATTACCCTGGCGGAAGCCAGCGGCATCCTGCCCACGCGACTGGTGATCCCCACCATCATGGCAGTGGCACTGGCCTTTGCGCTGCCCAGCGGGTCGGCACGCATGACCCTGGTCTCGGTCACCGGTGCGGTCAGCAATAAGACCATGCTGCGCGCCGGGCTGATCGTCGGGCTGCCGTCGGCGTTGGTGGTGTTGGTCTTTTTCTATGCCATGAGTTTGCTCGG
>CAZYQJ010000155.1:0-9369 GCA_964649925.1 uncultured Litorilinea sp. | reverse complement strand
CTACGACATCTATGAGGATCGCAGTGGGACGCTGTGGATCGCGACCGATGGGGGACTCAATCGCTTGGACCGGGCCAGTGGTGACTTTACTGCCTACCGCCATGATCCGGATGACCCGAATAGCCTGAGCCATAACACGGTGCGGGTTATCCACGAAGATACATCAGGTGTGCTATGGCTTGGCACCTTCGGCGGCCTCAACGCGTTCGACCGGCAGAGCGAGCAGTTTACCCACTTCCGCCATGACCCCGACGACTCTCGGAGTCTGAGCCATGACCAGGTCTATGACATCCACGAAGATCGTAGCGGGACACTGTGGATCGCGACCAATGGCGGCGGGCTGAACCGCTTGGACCGGGCAACGGGTGACTTTACCGCCTATCGCCACGATCCGGATAACCCGAATAGCCTGAGCCACGATAGGGTCGACTGCATCGCCGAGGACGACTCAGGCGCTCTCTGGATCGGCACCTTTGGGGGCGGGATGAGCGTGCTCGATGAGGCACGCCAGAAGTTCACCACGGCTCGATATGATCCCGGGCACCCAGCCGGTTTGAGCCATGATCAGGTACAAGAAATCTACGTGGATCGCTCCGGCCTGGTCTGGCTCGCGACAAATGGCAGCGGTGTCGACCTCTACAACCCACAGCAGTTGGCGTTTGCTGTCTACACGCACCAGCCGGATGTGGTCGAGAGCATTGCCAGCGATCAGGTTTATGCGGTCTACGAAGATCAAGATGGCAGCCTATGGATCGGCACGCAGGACCGCGGACTCGATCGCTGGGACCGGCAGACAGGACAGATCGCCCACTATCCGCCGGACCCTACGAATCCGCAGCGTCTCGGCTTCCCATTCGTCAGCGCCATCCAGCAGGACCCGACCGGAATGCTTTGGATCGGCACCTATGGTGGTGGCCTTTACCGGCTTGACCCCAAACAGGGTGTGTTCACCGCCTATCGCCATGACCCCACCAACCCGCGCAGCCTCAGCCATGACAGCATTGTCGCTATCCACATTGACCAGTCCGGGGGGGTGTGGATTGGCACTACCGGCGGCGGCCTCAATCACCTGGACCCGGCGACGGGTGCGTTCTCCGTCTATCGTCACGACCCTGCTAATGCACAGAGCCTGAGCAATGACGGCGTCTGGGCTATCGCCGAGGATCGGTTTGGCAGTATCTGGATCGGCACATTGGGAGGCGGCCTAAATCGCCTCGATCCCACAACCGGCGCTATCACCCGCTATCAGTATGACCCTGCAAATCCGGCGAGCCTGAGCGATGACAACATCTACGCCATCCACATCGACCGGGCAGGGCTGCTCTGGATCGGCACGTATGGCAGCGGGCTGAACCGCCTGGATCCGGCCACAGGCGAATTCACCCGCTACGATGCGCGCGACGGCCTCTCAAGCGACAGGGTGATCAGTATCCTGGAAGATGGCCATTCCGACGATCCGACCCCCGGGAACCTCTGGATTGCGACCGGCCTCGGCATCTCGAAGCTTGACCGTGACCGCAAGACCTTTCATACCTATGACACCGTCGATGGGTTGCCGCGGACGGAATACTCGCGCGGCCATGCCAGGACTCGGAACGGCGAACTGCTAGTCGGCAGCTTCAATGGCCTGATCGCCTTCGATCCGGCCAGGGTCCAAGATGATCCGTACGTCCCACCGGTCGTATTCACCGAGTTCTTGATGGGGAACCAGCCGGTCTCCATCGGCGGTGAATCGCCGCTCGCCCAGGCAATCGATGCCACCGGCGCGCTCACGCTCTCCTATGCCGACCGTGTACTATCATTCAAGTTCGCTGCGCTGAGCTACCGTGCGCCGCGCCAGAACCGCTATCGCTACCAGCTTGAAGGGTTCGACACAGACTGGATTGAAGTCGATAGTACGCGGCGGCTCGTCACCTACACCAACCTTGACCCCGGCCGCTATGTCTTTCGGGTGACAGCCGCCAACCACGACGGCGTGTGGAATGAGACGCCACGCGAGATTCAGCTTACTATCGTACCACCATGGTGGCAGACGCTGTGGGCCAGGACGATGCTGGCAGGCCTGGTCATGGCAGGCACCCTTGGCGGCAACTGGTATCGGGTGCGTACTATTCAGCGGCGCAACCAGCAATTGGAAAGCCAGGTCATGGCGAGAACACAGGAACTTGCGCAGGCCAATCTGCAACTCCAACACGAGATGGGCGAACGAAGCGCCGCCGAGCAAGCCCTGCGGGCCAGCCAGGAACGGTATGCCATGGCGACCCGTGCAGCCAACGTCAGTGTTTGGGAATGGGATTTGACAACCAATAGCTTCTACCTAGACCCCACTACCAAGGCCATGCTTGGCTACGATGACGAGGAGGTTCCAAATACGTTAGCCGGCTGGAAGGCCTTGGTCTATCCCGCTGATCTGGATCTGATGCTGCCCTTTATCCAGCCAATCGGATCTGAGACGCATGAGCATTATGTTTACGAGCACCGCATGTTGCACCGGGACGGCGCCCTACCTTGGGTGCATCTGGACGGCACCGTTATCCGGAACGAGCAGGGGCAGGCCAGCCGCATGATCGGCACCCTCCGCGATATCACCCCCCGCAAGCTGGCGCAATTGATGCTCCAAGAGACGAATGCCACGTTGAATCGGCGCATTCGAGAGCTATCGACGCTCAACACAATTGCCCAGATGATAACCACTGCCGCTGACCAGCGCAGCGTGCTTGAGCGTGTCTCCGAGGCGCTTGCCCGACTGTTCGATGCAACGGGTGTTGAGATCAGTTTGTTCAGCCAGGAAGGCTTGGATTTAACCTCCGTTGCCCAATATTCCCGTATGCCAGCGGCCATGCCGACTACCGCACCGGCCGTCGATCGGACCAATGGCGGCGCGGCGGCCTCTAGCCTGGCCGAACCAAGCTTCTTACAGTCTCTTCGAGAAGGGAATTCATTGACCATCTACGATGCACATCAGACACCCGAAGTTTTCAGGTCACTTACCATCGTACGCGATCTGCATCTTCAGGTGCTTATGGCTGTCCCTTTGGCGGCACGGGGCAAGGTGTTTGGACTCGTCGCCGTGGGCAGTGACCAGCCAGCTCGCGCCTATACGGCTACAGAGCTGGAATTGTTGGAGACAATCGCCGGCCAGATTGCCGGTGTTGTCGAGATCCTTAGGCTGCTAGACGAAGAGAGAACCCTTCGCCAGATGGCCGAATACCATGAACAGGAATTGACGACCCTGCTCCAGATCGTTGAACAGCTTACATCGACGCTGGAGCTTAACCCCTTGCTGGAAGCAATCCTAACTCAGATTGAGGCAGTAGTCCCGTGTACGGTCAGCACCATCATGAGTCTCGAGGGGGACGACCTCATCGTTCTGGCCTACCACGGCCCAATGCCAAAGCAGGTCGCCCTGCAACAGAGATTTCCACGCTCTAAGTCCGAGTTTCTGTTTGCAGATGACGGGGCACAGTTCATCGCAGTGGGGGATGTGGCGCAAGTTCCGTCACTGCAAATCGGTCTGAAGCAACTGTTCGGTGAACAACTCCCCCTGTTTTTGGGCCGCAGCCGTTCCTGGGCCTCTGTTTCACTCTATGGCAACAACCAGCAAAAGAGCGTTATCATGCTCGGCCACCGCAAGCCAAACCGGTTTTCAGAGGCAGACGGGCAGTTTACGGCAGCCGTCGCCGGACATGCAGCCGCGGCGATTGAAAATGCCCAGCTATACCGCCAAGCGCGGACCAATGCGGCCTATGAAGAGCGGAACCGGCTGGCCCGCGAACTCCACGATGCAGTGACCCAAACGCTCTTTGCCGCCAACCTGATAGCCGAAACGTTATTGGATAGTTGGGAACAGTCTCCAGATATTACCCGCCAGGGCGTTGGCGAGCTTCAGCGATTGACGCACGGTGCTTTGATTGAGATGCGCACCCTGTTGCTAGAACTAAGACCGGATGCGCTGATAAAGAGGCGTCTTGATGAATTGCTTCAATCGCTTGCCGATGCCTTTACGAGCCGCACAAAGGTCCCGGTTGATCTGACTGTGACAGGCGTCCCTCTGCTTCCACCCAATGTCCAAATCGCATTCTACCGGATCACACAGGAGGCGCTGAACAATATCTTTAAACATGCACAGGCTCATTCGGTGCGTATTTCGTTGACTAGTGAGTCCACGACTGTGACGTTATCAATCGCCGACGATGGGCGTGGCTTCGATCTACAAAAGGTGCCGCTTGATCGAATGGGCTTGGCCATCTTCCGCGAACGCGCACAGGCCATCGGAGCAGAGTTTCAGGTTCACAGTGTCGTCGGGGTGGGAACCACCCTCACGGTTATCTGGCGTGGTCTACCGGCCTAAGTTAGTGGACCACTGGTTCACCCCCGCAGGAGTCTATCGTGAACTCCGAAAACAAGCGCATACGCGTGCTGCTGGTCGATGATCATGCGGTCGTCCGTAGTGGTTTGCGCTTCTTCTTAGCCTCCCTCGACGACATCGACTTGATCGGCGAGGCAGAAAGCGGTGAGGCCGCGGTCCGGATGTGTGAGCGTTTCCATCCCGATGTCATCCTCATGGACCTGATGATGCCGAGGATGAACGGCATCGATGCCACTCGTCTCATCCGGCAGCGACATCCAACCACACAGATCATTGCCTTGACCAGCTTTCATGAGGATAAGCTGATCCATGATGCGTTGAGCGCGGGCGCAATCGGCTACCTATTGAAGACCGTCGCGGCCAGAGAACTCATCGAGGCGATCAGAGCGGCATATGAGGGGCGCTCGACGCTATCCCCAGAGGTTGTCCAGCACGTTATCACTATGGTCACGCGCCCCCCCCTGCCAGGCAATGATCTGACGGAGCGAGAGCTTGAGGTACTTAGTTTGCTGGCGACAGGTCTGAGCAATACCGAGATTGCCGACCACCTGATCATCACGCGCAACACAGTGCGCCACCATATTCGTAGCATCTTGTTCAAGCTAAACGCCGCCAATCGCACAGAGGCTGTCGTGCTGGCCATTCAACACGGCATCGTACCAGGGCCAGGGAGTACAGAAGACGCCCACCCTAATTAGGGCATGGAACCTAGCCACCCAACTACATACGTGCTATCTGGCAGGATAGGTAAGCCCAATCCTTGTGACGCAGATCGAAACTATCCGATTGGGGAAACAAGATGCCCCAGATTTGTGACGAATCTGGGGCATCTTGCTTTTATGATAGCAACATCCGTTTTATGTTTAGTAGTGGCATTAGTGACTAGATCCTCCACCTATGCGAATTTTACTCATTATCGACGACTCGAGGATTCGGCTCGCCCTACAGTTTCACCTCAGCAGCCAACCTGATGTGGTCCTGGTTGGGGCGATTGACCACAAAGCAGATCCAGCCCTGGTGGTTGCGGGTACCTACCCTGACCTAGTCATCCTTGACTGGGACAGTCTTAATCCCACAGGTGTACAGGTTCTGAAGGCAGTGCGGACGGCTGACCCTCTGTGCAAGATTCTGGTCGTAGGCGGCGATCTCAATGCGGAACAGGCCGCGCTGGCTGCTGGCGCAGACGCGTTCATCAGCAAGGGGGATCCGCCAGACCAACTGCTGTTGAAGACATATCAGGCGTACGGCCCGCGCGACTCGCCATGAGTAAGCGCGTGTCTCGAGACACAGATATGAGCAGCGTATGGTTGAGCATATGAAATGGTGGATGTTGGTGGGCGTTACGCTCGTCACAACGGCCCTTGCGGCAGGCGCGATGCTCCTATTGCGCTATCGCCCACCCAAGGAATTCGTGTTTGCCACAGGCAGTGACGACGGCGCGTACTATACCTATGCCATCGAATACCAGAAACATCTCGCTGCCAAGGGCTATACGATGACCCTCCTTCCTACCTCCGGTTCCGTCGAGATCCTGGAGCGGCTACAGGGGGGGCAGGCAATCGTCGGCTTCGTCCAGGGCGGCACCGCGCAAACCATCGGTGCCGACGAACTGCTGTCCTTGGGCAGTGTTTTCTATGAGCCGCTGTGGATCTTCTATCGCAAGGCAGCCTTTACCGATCCGCCCGTCCACCTGAGGGATATGCAGGGTTTGCGAATTGCAGTCGGTGCACCAGGCAGCGGATCCGCCCTACTCGCTCACCAACTCCTGGCCGCAAACGGCATTACCGAGGAAACGGCTAATCTACTTCCAATCAGTGTAGAGGCAGCCCAGGAGCTTCTACACGCGGGCGAGTTGGATGCTGTCCTCTTTGTCATGTCACCCGTTGCAACGACAGTGCAAACGCTGCTCGCCGACCCCACCCTTGCGCTGCTGAATATTGAGCGAGCACTTGCCTACCACCGGCGTTTCCCATATCTGACGACTGTCACCCTCGCCGAAGGGAGCATCGACCTTGCCGCCAATATTCCGGACGCCGACCATGTGCTTCTGGCAACGACGGCCAGTCTGGTGGCGCGCCAAGATATCCCTCCGGATATTACCCGGCTGCTCCTGAGCGAAGCCCAGGAAATCCACGGCGGCGGCGGGCTTCTGGAAGAAGCAAGGGAATTTCCATCGACAAAATTCGTGGAGATCCCGATGAACAAAGACGCCAGTCGATTTCTGGATGTGGGGCCGACTGGCCTGGAGCGATATCTGCCCTACTGGCTGTCCTCACGCCTTGAGTGGTTTATCTTTGTGATCATGCCCCTGCTCGTCCTACTTTATCCCATCTTTCGCAACATCCCATCGCTATTCAGTAACCTTGTCCGCATGCAGATACACCGCTGGTATCTTGAGGTGCGCAAGGTGGAGCGTCAAGTGCCTATGTTCACGGTCGAGGAGATCGAAGAGCAGATCAGCTGGCTAGAAGACCTGCACGACCTTCTAACCCGAAGCATTCGGGTCCCGATGTTCTATATGCAGGAGTTCTATAACCTGCGCGTGCATCTGAATCTAGTGATCCAACGGCTTGAGAAACGCCGCCATATGCTTCTGACGCAAGCAAAAAGGCCAGATCTCAACACCACAGCCCTACCGGAAGAAGGTAGTGTCCACAGTGGCGAACCTTCGGACACGCTGGCGGAGCCAGTCGAGTTATAGCCCTGGCCTACACAAGACAGTTGGCATCAGTGACAAACAGCCTTCTATTTCATCCCAGTCGTGGCGATACCAGTGGTAATAAACCGTTGGAGAAAGGCGAAAACCAGCGTGATCGGCAACAGCGTCAAAACGGTCATCGCTAGCACGTAATGCCATTGCACGTTCAGTTCTCCCTGAAACGCCGCCAGGCCCACCTGCAGGGTAAAAAGCTCGCTGCGCGTTAGGACGATCAAGGGCCAGAGGAAGTCGTTCCAGCGCCACATGACCGAGAAGATCGCCAGGACAGACATGGCCGGGGCGGCGAGCGGCAGCACAATCTGCCAGTAGACGCGCCATTCGGATGCGCCGTCGATGCGCGCCGATGCCAGTAGCTCATCGGGGATCGTGATCATGTATTGGCGCAGGAGAAAGACGCCGGTCGGTGTGGCAGCCGCGGGGACGATGACGCCAAGCAGGTTATTGTTCCAGCCGATGCCCGTAATGACCAGATAGACAGGCACCAGGATGACCGAGATTGGGATCATCAAGGTGCTGATAATGATAACGAAGATGGTCTGGCGGCCGCGAAATTCATATTTAGCGAGGGCAAAGGCGGCCATGCTGTTGATGAGCAACGTAAGGAACGTCGCGGCCACGGTGACAACCACGCTGTTGCGCAAGTAGACCAGAAAGTTGAAACGCTGTAGCGGCTCCGTGTAGTTCTCCCAGGCAAAACGGATGCGGCGTACTTCGCTGCGTTGGTCAATTGGCACGCGGATGATCTCCTCCGGCGCGCTGGGATCAACCATCTGCGCTTCCAGCCCGACCCGCCGTACCTGGGCGAGTTGGCGCGTGGAGCCATCCTCTTGCGTCACCGTATAGAGGGGCAGGGGATCATCGTAACCAGGCACAGCTACGGTTTCCACATCAAATGGGAGTAGCTCAGGTGGAAACCGGACGAGGGCAGCGGGCGTCTTGAAGGAAGAGAGTACCAACCAGACGACGGGCAGAAACATCAGCAACGTGCCGAACACCAGATAGAGGTACGTGAAGACATCAGTCCAGTGCAGCCGGTTTACCCCGCGCGTGCGGGTCAGGAAGTCGTCGACGACGCCAAACATGGCTTATCCTTTCGTGGTTTCCCTGCCATCCCTCTTAACTCCCCTTGTCTACGACGATCTACCTATAATGCCGTGTCCGACTTCTGCCCGATGCGCAGTTGGATCAGGGTGAAGATGAGCAAGGCAAGCCCCAAGACCACAGAGGCCGCCGAGGCGAGTCCGAATCGCTGGATTTGACCGGAAAACCCCGTTACATAGATATATTGCACGATGTAGGTAGTCGCCGTGCCTGGACCGCCGCCAGTCAGCACCCAAACCTGATCAAAGACCTGAACGGCGCGGATCACGGCCAGAACGCTCACCACCAACAAGGTGGGCATGAGCAGCGGCAGCGTGATGTAGCGGAAACTCTGCCACTGGCTGGTGCCGTCCATCGATCCGGCCTCATAGAGTTCGGCAGGGATCGATTGCAGACCGGCGAGCAGGATGAGCATATAGAAGCCCATCTGTGCCCATGTGCTGATGAAGATCACCCAAAAGATCGCCCAATTGGCGTTCAGAAAAAAGACGATGCGATCCAGCCCCAGGCCGACGAGCGCGGCGTTGAGCAGGCCATCGCGCTGGAGAATCCACTTCCAGATGAGGGCCACGACGACGGGTGAGAGCAACACCGGATAGAAAAAGACGCTCCGAAAGAACCCCCGGCCACGCACGGCGCGATTGAGCACGACGGCCGTGATCAGTGCGATCAGGACCATGACGCCTACCTGCACGACCACGTAGAAAGCCGTGTTATAGACGCCACGCCAGAAAAGGTCTTCTCGACAGCTATTGGGGTCGAAAATGCGATCACAGTCGAATAGCTGCTCGAAGTTCTGCGTGCCGACAAAGGGGCGATTCTGTGGGAAGAGCGCCGTGCCGCCCGTGAAAGCGTAATAGAAATTGAGCATCATCGGAAAAAGTACGAAGATGCCGAAGATCAAGAGGTTGGGCAGGACAAAGATATAGGCCATGCGTTTGCTGCCGATGGCGCGCTGCAACCCGCCAAACACCAGATCAAGCGCGTTCATGACCCCGGCATAGAGGGCATAGAGCAGCGAATCAGCCCGCATCCTGGCGTTGCTCCGGCTGAGGGTGCCGGGCATCACCGTATGGGAGGAGCGACTTTTCGGATTCATAACATCCCTCAACTCAACAGCAGGTCGAGTAGCAGTCAAGCAAGCAGTTGCCAGCAAATAATCAAGCGGAGCGCTACCGGA
>CAZYQJ010000154.1:0-9420 GCA_964649925.1 uncultured Litorilinea sp. | reverse complement strand
TCGCCGCCCACCACTATGTCAAAGGGGGTGGTCAAAGCACGGTGGGTGTCCACGTAGGCCTTTATCTCTTGGATGTCCGCTGGTGTGACTTCTTCGCTCTTCCCCTCGCGGTTCATCTTCTCCGCCAGCAGCCCATCACATTTCAGAACGCGCTGCATGGATTTTGGCCGCGGCCAGACGCCTACCGCCCACAGCGGGATACGCGGCTGCTGCACGGGCTTGGGCGGATAATGCTGCTCGTCCATCAACGTTAGCTTGAGATGATAGTGCTTGCCCTCATAGTCGAACTGCTTGCGCTGGTAGAGCAAGGTCAGGATGTCGATGGTTTCGTCCAGCATTTCGGCGCGCGCCTTGGTGTCCGTCACTTCATCAGGAAAACTCTGCCACCCCATCCAGACTGCGCCAGTCCCCAATCCCAGAATCAAACGGCCATCGGACAGATGGTCAAGCGCCACCGACTCGCTGGCGAGTTTCCAGGGGCGACGCAGGGGCACGGGGATCACCATGGTTCCTAAGCGGATACGCTGCGTGGTCATGGCAGCCGCGGCCAGGGCGATCATCGGGTCTTGGCACCAGATGGCATCGCCTAGGAAACAGCCATCCCAACCAGCTTGCTCGGCTAGCTGGGACAACTCCGCGACCATGCGTGCGCCGCCATACGGCAAAGCTAAGCCGAACTTTAGAGTAGTCATGTGATTTCCTCAAGACGTATAGAGAAAATGGAACGGATGATATCCCGCTATACAATCCACGGGGCAGCCAACGTCCGGCATTTTCCATTGTTGACTCTGTAGAGCCACACGCTATCATTGGGCTTGCGCATTCCGAAGGTGAGCGTACTTAGCATCTAATGCGTCTGCATTCCGCTCAGGCAACTAGGGCGGCGAGGACAATAGCAGGCATACGCTTTAGCAGCTTCGGATGGGCGTCCTTCTTGATCACGCTGGACAATTACAGGAGAGCGCAACCATGACCACCTTCCCTGAGTCGCACCAAGACCTCCTTCACGCCGATGTAGCTGTACTCGCCACAGTGGGGCAAGACGGCTATCCGCAGGTCACCGCCCTCTGGTTTCTGTTCGATGAGGACGGAACCCTCAAGCTGTCACTCAACAATACGCGCCAGAAGACGAAGAATCTCCAGGCCGACCCACACTGCACCCTCTTCATCCTCGACCCGGCGAACCCGTACCGGACCTTAGAGGTCAGGGCCCGTGCCGAAATCAAACCCGATACCGAGTACACATTTGCTCAAAAACTGGCCGCCAAATACGGGGGTGTGGACCTGCGCAGCAACGACCGTCCGGGAGAAACACGTTTCGTTGTCTCGCTTCATCCTGTCAAGGTCAATACCTGGGGGTAATGACACAGCGGCATCCAAGGTGTTCAGGACGCTGTCGTACTGATCCGGGTAAGAACGCGCCAACAACGCTTGCCCCTGGAGCAAGCGCGCACCAGTGCTCACAGACTGCACTAGACGTATCCCTTACACAGTGGCCGACTGAAGCGAGCAGGATCGTGCGCCATCTCCGGCCCTACCGTCTCCACAAGCGAGGTAGCGACCGGAAACGCCATTCAAGGCCCGAAGGGCATACATCGCCCATGAACGGCGGTGATTCCCTTCAACATAGTACAGCCATCCTCAGAGGATAGCAGGAAATCAGCGAGACACGTGACTAGCTGTTCGGGGAGTTTTCGTCCTGGCTAGAAGGAGAGTTTTTTCCCTAGCCATTCGACCAGGGTCGCCGGGAAGGCGTAGCGGGGATTATACTTTCTGTACACGGTTGAACACTATCGTGACGGCGTGGCTGTCGACCTGACACGCCCATGATGCCGGGAGGATAGAGCCTGTTGGAAAAGGATATCCGCATGATCGGCCCGGCTACAAGCTACGCAAGCACTCAAAAATACAAGTGTACAGATCGAGCCGACCAACAAATAGGCGGCAATAAGTAGTGTTAAATCCATCCTGTCTCATCCCTTCGTTTCATCTAAAGCTTGGCTCTCGACAAAGGTCGTCTACAATAGCATTGCGAGCAGGCTAGACAGGTGCTATTCCAGTATAGCCCAACCGCCCAACCTTGCTGGAATGTTTCCCTACTATTGCACTACAAGCGATGCGCTTTTATCATGCGTGTCGCCTTCTGTCTCCTGGCGAGTCTGGGCGCTACGCCGCCTTGTAAACAGGCCCAGCCCCACCGCAGCCAGCGGCAGCGGTACGCCGATAGCCAGCCCTAGTGGCGTGGTGAGCGGCGTAAAATACATGAACTGTGAGGTCAAGCTAAAAAGCAGCGCCCAGCCCAGGCCGCGTGCGATTCCTGCCTCACGCGTCGCACGCACGATCTTGCCGAGCAGCCAGCCGTGGATGGCGAGCAACGCCAGCGAAAGCCCAACCAGCATTAAGAGACCCATAGCGAGTGGTGTATCCACCGTAAACCTTCCTTTCCGTTGGCAAACAAACGACGGGCGGGTTGGTTACAGGAACCACGCGCTATTGTGTGTTGGGTTGTGGCGAGCCGCTAGCGTCAAATGATGTAGGTTTGCATATGCGGATTGGAGCAAGCGCAGAAGGCACTCGGCAGAGCCAGGGCGACGTCTGCCCCAGGCAGAGACCATGAGGCTCATTGATTGCGTTTTGAACTGGGGGAGGATCGCTGTGGCGTCCGTTCCGGCTGGGCAGTGGATGATGTGGAGGTGTATTATTGTGTTGAGCAGTAGTCAGTGGATCGAATCCTGATAGAACTTCCTTGAGAGGGGGTAGCATGGTGAAGGCGCCCAAGCTCCGATCTGGTGACACCGTGGGCATTGTCAGTCCGGCTTGGGGAGGTGCTGGGGCCTATCCGCATCGGGTCGAATTGGGCATCCGACACCTGAAGGCCCTCGGTTTCAAGACCAAGATCGCCGCTCATGCCCGCCAGCAGCGCGGCTTCGCCTCCGATACTGCCGAGAATCGGGCGGCGGACATCCATGCCATGTTTGCAGATCCAGAGGTCAAAGCCATCATCGCGGCCATAGGTGGAGACCATTCGTGCCACTTACTGCCCCTGCTTGACTTTGACCTCATTCGCAACCACCCCAAAGTCTTTATGGGCTATTCGGATATTACGGTACTCAACGTGGCGATCTGGAAAGAAACCGGCTTGGTGACGTTCAATGGCCCAATGCTCCTGACCGATTTCGCTGAATACCCGCAGATGTTCGCCTATACGGAACAGCATGTCCTCAAAACGCTTTGCCAGGCCAGCCCCATCGGGTTGATCCAGCCTTCAGCATGGTGGACGGAAGAGTTTCTCGATTGGGGCGAGAAAGCAGACCTTGAACGTCCTCGCACCCAGCAGGCTTCAGCCGGGTGGACGTGGCTCAAACCTGGACGGGGTGAAGGCACGCTGATTGGCGGATGCCTTGAATCGCTCCAACACCTCCGCGGCACGCGGTTCTGGCCCGATTGGGATCGCGCCATCTTCTTCTGGGAGACATCGGAGGAAAAGCCCTCCCCGGCAGCGGTTGATGCGATCCTCATGGACTACGAGAACATGGGGGTCTTGGCCAAACTCAGCGGCCTCCTGGTGGGCAGGCCGATGCGCTATACGCCTGACGAAAGACAACTGCTGCGCCAAGTGATCTTGGATCGCACCAAACGATATGACTTTCCCATCATCGCCGACATGGACTTCGGGCACACCGCGCCCCAGTTCACCCTCCCAATCGGCTGCCAGGCGCGGATTGACACAGATCGCCAGCGCTTTGAGATCCTCGAAGCAGCGGTAACCTAGACTGAAACAGCCCCCTGCAGGCTGATACTACAAGGGGCTGAACCGTCCTCACAACACCCGCTGCAGCGTCAGGAAGTCCCCGCGCGCCTCATTGGCCTTGTTCAATGCCTCCTGCGAACCCAGCACCACCACGCGCCCCTGCGCCGCCACCGCGTCCAGCACATCGGCAAAGGCGCGGAAATCAGCGGCGGTCGTGCCTAAGACCTCATCACGCGCCTGCTGGCGGCTCTCATCCGTTTCGCCCACCAGATAGCGCACCAGCGACGTAAAGCCTTTGGCATCCGGCAGTTGATAGGCGTCAATCATGCCGATCGCGCCGATAATGCTCTTGGTCAGTTCGTCGTCGCTCAACTCGAGCTTGCGCAAGAATGTGGCCGTGGCGTCATAGACGTCGAGCGTACCCAGCAGGTTCGGGTCTCGGTATGAAAGATAGGTCAGCACGCCGGACTGTTTGCGGAACTGGCAGAATGCGCCGTAAGCGCCACCCTGTACACGGATGCGCTCCCACAGCCAGCCGGTACGCAGATAGTTGAGGATCACCTGGATCGACCCGTGATACTGGTAGCCCAGGTCATAGAGGTTGGCCCCCTTGCCCACATAGTTGACCTGCGAAGGCACGATCAAGCCCTCGTCATGCTCCGGCCGCGGGGATGTCCAGGCAACCAACGGGTTGGGCTGTACGGGCAGCGTGTCTACCATCGCCCGCAGCGCCGGTTCAAACTGCGCCCAGTTGTCGGCGTCCAGCGTCACATTGACGACCATCCCGTGCCGCGTCACCAACTGGCGGCGCACTTCCTCCAGTTTGGCCAGCACCCCCGGCCAATCCTGGTCGATCTCGCTCGCTAGACGGCGCAGGAAGAAGAGGTAGTCCAGCCCGCCCATCTGCTCGCTTGCCCAACTGGAAACGGTGAATCCGGAGCGCAGCCGCCCATCGACCACCGCATGGCCGCCCGGCACCAGCCTCGACTCATGCCGCGCCTTGCTCTCCAGCACGATCTGGCGAAAGCGTTCGCGGTTGTCCAGCCGCACCGTGAGCAGGATATCGCGCAGCACGTCGAGCATCGGCTGCGCCTGGGCCATCGTCGCCTTGCCGCGCACCATCAACCAGGCTGTGCCTTGCGGGTCGTCCAGCTTTGAAGAGAGCAGGTTCGTCGTATAGATGCCGCCCGTTGTGCGGCCGATGCGCTGCGACAGCTTGACAAAGTCCTCTGTCTCGGTGCCCATCTCCACCAGGGATTTGCCAAACAACTTGGCATAGGGCAGCAGGTCGGCAGGCAGCCCATGCAGGTTGAAGCCCATGTCCAGATAGATGATCCCGTTGGTAAAGAGGTCGTGATAGATCAACTCGCCGCCGTCGATCGCGCTCACCTCAATCGGGATCGTCTTGCTCTGCGGGTCGAGATCGCTCAGTTTGAGCATGGGCAGCGCGGCCAGCGCTTCGGGGGGATCCGGCGTCTCCTGGCGCAGACGCAGTGCCTTTGTGTTTTCAATGATCTCGCGCACCTGATCCTCGTCCAGTTGCGCCTGGACGCGCGCCAACCTGGCCTGTTCCTCGGCTTCGATCACCTGGCTCAGCTCCGGGTCAGGCGCAAGCACCACGGTTGTGCGGTGCGTATTCTCCAGCAAATAGGTGCGGATCATCGTCTGGAAATAGGCCGGATCGCTGTTCAACGCCTGGCGCACCGCGGCCAGCGGCCCTTCAAAACGCAGCGGCGCGATGGGGTCGTCGTAATAGAGCCACATCTCCATGGCGCGCATCATCAACGCCAACCCGCGCGGGATCGATCCGGTGTTGTTCTCGCGCAGGATGAACTCAAAGGTGTTGAAAGCGGCCTCTACCAGCTCCGGATCAAAGCCCTCCCCGGCCAACTTCTCCAACGTTTCTAAGATCAGCGACTCCACAGCCAGATCATCGCCGGGTTTAACGCCCTTCATCCCCACATGAAAGGTCATCTGGCGCAGCCCGGTGTGCAGCCCGCCGCCGGTCAGGTCTTCGCCCAGGCCGGAATCAATCAACGCCTTGCGCAGCGGTGATGCCTGCGTGCCGACCAGCACATAAGAGAGCAGTTCAAGCCCCATCACCAGGGTGGGGTCGTTGCCTTCGGGCAGCAGCCAGTTGAGTTGCACAAACGCCTTAGGGGTGCTGTCCCCCGCAGCGTCGACGCTGTAGGGCCGCGTCACCCGCCGCGGGGCGTTAAAGGTCGGCTGCAGTTCGACACCCCCGTTGACCGGCTGCCGCGTGTAGCCGGATAGGTAGCCGTCCAGGATCCGCAGCCGCTCCTCCGGGTTGTCGTCACCATAGAAGTAGACCAGCGCGTTGGACGGGTGATAGTAGGTACGGTGAAACTGGACAAACTGGTCATAGGTCAGGTCGGGGATCACTGTCGGATCGCCGCCGGAATCATAGCCATAGGCATTGTCCGTGAACAACGACTGCTGGCTGGTGCGGTAGAGCAGATTGTCGGGCGAGGAATACGCGCCCTTCATCTCGTTAAAGACGACCCCTTTATAGCGCAGCGGCGCATCCGCGCTTTCCAACTCATAGTGCCACCCCTCTTGATCCAGGTGATGACGTGTGATCAGCGGGTTAAAGACCGCATCGAGATAGACGTCAACCAGGTTATAGAAATCCTGCAGGTTGGTGCTTGCCACCGGATAGACGGTGCGATCCGGATAGGTCATGGCGTTCAGAAAGGTCTTGAGCGACCCCTTGATCAACTCGACAAACGGCTCCTTAAGCGGGTATTTTTGCGACCCGCCCAACACCGAATGCTCCAGGATGTGGGGCACGCCAGTGGAGTCGCTGGGCGGCGTGCGAAAGGTGATGCCAAAGACCTTGTTCTCGTCGTCGTTCTCCAACGAAAGAATCTGTGCGCCCGTGGCCGTGTGGCGATAGAGCCGGGCGCGGGTATTGATCTCCTCAATCGTCTCGTCTCGGATCAGTTCAAATCCATCGATGCTCATGTGTCTCCCCTATCTCTCCCCAGATAGCCAACCCAGGATGTCAGCCTGCAAGCCTGACCTACACAACCCGAATCAATCGTAGGGCGGATTTGTAACCGACATAGGCGGCACGCCCATGCTAATGCGGTTTCCCAATCGCACCCGCAAGATGCGCTACAACGGTGCGCGCTGGTGGGCGCAGCCACACGCACCCGGCGTCATGGCTTCGGCGGCCACCGTGGGCAGCGCGGCCAGCACAGCCCCCAACGCCGCGCGCACTTCGCCATGCTGCGCGGGCAGGGGCCGGTCTGCGCCCAGGTCGCTCACCGTCACCAGCCCGGCATAACACAGCCCCGCTTCCTGGGCGAGCGCGGCTTCAGGGATCAGGTTTTGCCCGATCACATCGATCCCCCACTGCCGGTACAGCCGGGCCTCTGCCGGGGTCTCGCGGCGCGGGCCATCCACCCCCAGATAGACCGCATCCACCGCAAACGGCAGGGCGCGGCGCAGGGCGTCCGACAGGCGCGGGCAGAGCGGCGGGCGATGGATGCCCTCTTCCCACGGGATCGAGGCCGCAAAACCCTGGCCCGCAGCCCCTTGCAGCACGCCGCCAAAGGTGGTCGGCTGGCGCGTAAAATCAACATAGTCGGAGACCACCGCCACATGCCCGCGCTGCAAGACCGGGTTGATGGCGATCCCCTGGTCCCAGTTGAGGATTTGGCTCACGCCCAGGCTGCGCGCCGCATAGATGGTGGCGCGCGGGTCGGTGCGCGTCGACGTGCCCATATAGGGCTGCAGCCACACCCCTGGTCCGGTCTCCGGCTGGCGGCATGCCAGCGGCCCCACCGCGCCATAGGGTGTGGGGATCGTGCGCTCCTCCACCAGGCGGCCTAGCCCATCCAGCGCAGCGGGCGGCAGCAGAACGGCCAGCAGGATCAACAAATCAGCGCCCACAACAGACTCCCCAGATGGACGTAAAAGCGGACCGGAGAATCGGTTTCCGGCCCGGATCGTTCCACACTCCGCATACTACTTGATTGGTCTTGATACGCCAATAGGCTATACTGGGCGGCAGGTCCAGACAACCCCTATAAAACGAAGTCATCCTGACGGCTTTACGCCATTTCAGATGGGTAGACAGCAGCGCATGACCGAACAAGGACTGCCATCCACTGCGCCAACCATAGCATTGATCGCACATGATAGCAAAAAAGATGACATGATCCGCTTTGTGCGCGCACACATGGCTCAATTGCGCCGCTTTCACCTGATCGCCACCGGCACGACCGGCGAACGCATCGCCCACGTCACCGGGCTGCCCATCGAGCGTATGCTCAGCGGCCCGCTCGGCGGTGATGCCCAGATCGCGTCGCGCGTGGCGGAAGGCCGCGTCATGGGGATCATCTTTCTGGTGGACCCGCTCTATGCCCACCCGCACGAACCGGATATCCAGGGGCTGGTGCGCGTCTGCAACGTGCACAACGTTCCGATTGCCACCAATGAGGCCAGCGCGAGCTTGATCCTGGCCGGGCTGGATCGGCAGCTTTCCGGCCCCAGGCACACTGCGGACAGTTAACGCTCATTGCCGTGTTTGAAATGGCCGGTCGCCTTTGCCATCACCAACTGGGCCGCTTTGCCTTCCAGCCCATCGATCCTGCGCAGAAACTTCTGGGCCTCTGCCCCTGCCAGCGTCTTGACCGGCTTCTGATACCAGGCGATGACGACGCGGCCATCCTTTCGCACCTGAAAGGAAAAGACCTCTTCGTCCAGCCTGTTGCGTTTATCAATCATGTCGCTTGCTCCAACTAGAGATAACGCTATGTCTACCATGACCACTGACAAGCCGCTGCGCCTGGCGCTGATCGGGGCCGGGACTTTCGCCCGCGATGCCTATCTGCCCTCTTTGATACCCCACGCCGACACGATCCGCGTGGCCGCCGTCTTCAGCCGCACGCTCGCCAATGCCCAAACCCTGGCCCAACAGTTCCCCTATGCGGTAGACTTCACCGATGATTGTGGCGCGCTGCTGGCCCGCGCCGATGTCGAAGCGGTGGCCGTGCTGCTGCCCATCGCTGCCATGCCAGATACCATCGCCGCCGCGCTGGCCGCAGGCAAGCACGTCCTCAGCGAAAAGCCAATCGCCCCCGATGTGGCGACCGGGCAACAACTCCTGGCCCATCACGCCAGCCACCCCGGTCTGGTATGGATGGTGGGCGAAAACTGGCGCTATGAAGAAGCCTTTTTGCGCGCCGCCGACCTGGTTCGCAGCGGCGAGATCGGCGCCCCAATCACCTGCAGTTGGGCCTTGCATACCCCCATCAACGAGCGCAACAAATACTACCACACGACCTGGCGGCGCGATAGTTCCTTCCCCGGCGGGTTTCCCCTGGACAGCGGCGTCCACCATATCGCGGTGCTGCGCCTGATCCTGGGTGAGATCGCACATGTCAGCGCCGTGGCGCGCCAGGTCTCACCCGCGCTGCCCCCCGTCGACACGCTGGCCGCTACACTTCACTTTGAGAGCGGCGCGCTGGCAACGTATCTGGCGACCTACGCCACGGGCGCGCCCTGGCCTCCCCACCTGCAGATTGTGGGGACGCGCGGCAGCCTGCGCGTCGAACGCACATCCATTGAAGTGGTTGTAGGGAATCACCGTGAAGTGATCGCGTGCAGCGGGTTTGACGGTGTGGAAAAGCAGCTAGTGG
>CAZYQJ010000153.1:6408-9482 GCA_964649925.1 uncultured Litorilinea sp. | reverse complement strand
TCCACAACATTGACCTGGTGCAGTGGCTGGCCGGGCCGGTGGCGAGCGTCTTCTGGCAGACGGCTACGCTGGCGCATGAGATGGAGACCGAGGACACGGCCAGCGCGGTGTTGACCTTTGAGAACGGCGCGCTGGGGGTGATCCAGGGAGCGACGAGCGCATGGCCCGGCGACCCAGCGCGCGTCGAACTGCACGGCGACCAGGGCACGATCGTGCTGGAGGAAGGCCGCATCACGGTCTGGAAACTGGCGGACACTTCACCCGAAGAGGAGGCCGCCATGCTGGCGCTGGACCCGGTGTCGGGGAGCGGGGCCGCCGACCCGATGGCCATCGGCTTTGAGAAGCATCGCCGCCAGATAGTGGACATGATCGAGGCGATCCGCGCCGGTCGCCCGCCCGCCGTTCAAGGGGCAGAGGCGCGCCGCGCGGTGGAGATCGTGCGCGCCATCTATCACTCGGCCCGGTCGGGTGCGCTGGTTAAACTGCCGCTGACCGGGGATGATACGCTGGCTCTGTGAGCAGAAGGGCAGTGGGCCGGTAGGCAGTGGGCAGCAGCAGGGACAACCGCGCTCTGCTCTCGATTTCCTATTCCTACCTCCCAATCTGTATAAGCACATCGTCTATCCACATCAATCAATCCACTCTTACTTGGGGAGGACAGCATGGCGATTGAGTTTAACGGTCTTGGTTTGAATATGGGCAACCTGGCGCGTCTGTCCAACGCCGAGACCCGTTCGATCAGCGCCGAGAACTTTACCGGCGCAAAGGGCCAGGGCGGTATGGCGACCGAGGGGACAGGTGCGGTGGCGGCGCGCGAGTTGGGCCAGGGCTGGAAGGTGTCACCCAGCATCCACATCGCGGGCAGTTCTACCGTCACGCTGGCCGATATTGAGGGGCCGGGTGCGATCCAGCAGATCTGGCTGACGGTGCATCCTGACCATTGGCGCAAGCTGATCTTGCGCATGTACTGGGACAATGAGGAAACGCCGTCGGTCGAGACGCCGATAGGCGATTTCTTTTGCATGGGCTGGTGCGAGCGGGCTAACCTAACGTCGCTAGCCGTCTGTGTGAACCCCGCGGGCGGCTTCAACTGCTATTGGGAGATGCCCTTCCGCCAGCACGCGCGCATCACGGTGGAGAATCTGTCGCCCGACGAGGTGCGCGGCTTCTACTACCAGATCAACTACACGCTGACCGATGTGCCGGAGGATCGCGCCTATTTTCATGCCCAATGGCGGCGCAGCAACCCGCTGCCCTACATGCAAGACCACACGATCCTGGACGGTGTGACCGGGCAGGGTCATTATGTGGGGACCTATCTGGCGTGGGGGGTCAACAACACCGGTTGGTGGGGTGAAGGCGAGATCAAGTTCTTTATGGACGGCGACACGCAGTGGCCGACAATCTGCGGCACAGGCACGGAGGATTACTTTGGCGGCGCGTGGAATTTTGAGTTCCCGCGCGGCGAGTATGGCGTCTTTTCGTCGCCCTACAGCGGTCTGCCCCAGGTGATCAAGCCGGATGGGCTGTATCGCAGCCAGCAGCGGTTTGGGCTGTACCGCTGGCATATCGCGGACCCGATTCGCTTTAAGCAAGATCTGCGAGTGACGATCCAGGCATTGGGCTGGCGTTCGGCGCTGGAGGAGAAGCGGCGCTATCTGCCGCTGCAGGATGATATCTCGTCCACCGCCTTCTGGTATCAGGCCGAGCCGCACGCGCCCTTCCCGGCGTTGGGCACGATCAACGACCTGGAGGTGATCTGAGCCGTACCGAGCGGGGGGACAGCGACTGTCCCCCCGCTTTTTTATCCTTTGAGTCCGGTCAGCTTGACCCCCTGGATAAAGGTGCGCTGGGCGAAGAAGAACAGCACGATGATGGGCACGGTGAACATCACGGCGGCGGCCATCAACTGGTTCCACATGACTGAATGCTGCTGCTGATAGTCCTTTAACCCCAGGGCCATGGTGAAGCGGCGCGGGTCGGTCAGGTAGATGAGCGGCCCCTGGAAGTCATTCCATGCCCAGAGGAAGGTAAAGACGGTGATCGTCGCCAGCACGGGCACTGAGAGCGGCAGCATGATATTCCAGAAGATCCGCAGTTCGGACGCGCCGTCCACGCGGGCGGCGTCGGCCAGTTCTTCGGGGATGGTGCGGAAGAACTGGCGCAGGAGGAAGATGTCAAAGGCATTGCCAAAGAAGGTGGGCACGACGAGGGGCAGGAAGGTATTGCCCCAGCCCAGTGTGCCCGTAAAGAAGAGATAGAGCGGGATCATCGTGACCTGGAAGGGCAGCATGAGGGTCGCCAGGACGAGGTAAAAGACCACGTCGCGCCCCGGCCAGCGCACGCGCGCAAAGCCATAGGCGGCCAGGCTGCACGAAAAGAGTGTGCCGATGATCGAAAAGATGGCGATGATGCTGCTGTTCTGAACATAGGTCCAGAAGGTGACGCCCAGGCTGGGGCGGTTCGCGGTCTGGATGGCGTCGGCGTAGTTCTGCCAGCGCAGCCCGACCGTCAGCACGGGTTCGGCAAAGCGCATCCGGATTTCTTGGGCCTCGGCGTCAGGGTTGGCGGGGTCCAGGAAGGTGCCGTAGCCTTCGGCAATCGAGACCAACGCCAGTTCTTGCTGTTGGTCGTCCACCGTGACCCGGTAGATGGGCAGTGTTTGGCCGTCGAGGGTGACCGTGCGGTTGTCGTGGGGCAGCCAGTTGGGCGGCACACGTGAAATGTCCTGGTTGGATTTGAGCGAGGTGGAGAACATCCACAGGAAGGGCACGATAAAGAACAAGCCCACGCCGATGATCGCCAGGTGCGCGACAAACCGGGCGAGGGTGTGGCGCAGGGCGCGCGTGCGGACAGGGGTGTGTGATCCTGTGGCGGATGAAGGCGATGCGGCGATCTCGGCCATCGATCAGCCTCCCTCGTAGTAGGTCCACCGCTCGGAGGAGCGAATCAAGAAAATCGTGCAGATCATGATGATCACGAAGAGTATCCAGGCTTGGGCGGAAGCCATGCCCATTTTCAGATAGATGAACGCCTGCTGATAGAGGTAGATGCTATAAAAGAGCGTCGAGTTA
>CAZYQJ010000153.1:0-6398 GCA_964649925.1 uncultured Litorilinea sp. | reverse complement strand
GGGTGGTGTCGTTCGGACCGGCGGCGGCATCCAGCACGTAGGCCTGGGCAAAGTACTGGAAGGCGGCGATCACGCCGATGATCAGGTTAAAGAGCGTGATGGGCGAGATCAGCGGGATGGTGACGGCCCACAGCCGCTGCCACCAACTCGCGCCGTCCAACTCGGACGCTTCGAGCAGGTGGCGTGGAATATCCTGTAGACCGGCCAGGTAGATGACGATGGTGTTGCCTACGCCCCACAGTCCCAGCATGATCAGCGACGGCTTGGCCCAGAGCGGGTCGCCCGTCCAGTTGGGGCCGCGGATGCCGATATCGGCCAGCATGCTGTTGAGCAGCCCGCTGATCGGGTTCAAGATCCAGACCCAGAGCATGGTGGCGGCGACCACCGGCACAATCGAGGGCAGAAAGTAGATCACCCGGTAGATGCTTTGGCCTGGGACTTTGAGGTTGAGCAAGAGCGCGCAGACGAATGAAA
Organism: uncultured Litorilinea sp.; assembly: GCA_964649925.1. Lineage (GTDB taxonomy): Bacteria > Chloroflexota > Anaerolineae > Caldilineales > Caldilineaceae > QEUY01. The sequence continues at coordinate 5,924 of CAZYQJ010000153.1, read as the reverse complement.
CGATGAGGCTGACGGGTACGCCCAGCACGACCATATAGGCTGTGTTGTAGAGCGAACGCCAGAAAAGCCCATCGCGCATCAGGCCGGCGTAGTTTGCCAGCCCAATCCATTCGTTTGGCTGCCGCAGGTGATGCTCGGTAAAGCTGTAGTAGAACGAGGCCAGCATGGGGTAGAGGGTGAAGGCGAAGAAGCCGATCATCCAGACTGAGATAAAGCCAAGCCCGGTGGCTAGGTTGCGCCGGGTCTGTTTGCTCCAGCCGCGGCGGGGGCCCCCGGCAGGGGGAGCGCTACGAACGGCCATGAGGTTCTCCTGTAGAACGGGGAGGGGCGTGCTGCCACGGGGGCAGGTATCCAGGTTGCCCTGCCCCCGTAGGTCACCGGCCGTTGGACCGGCGATGCACGTCTGAGTCCGCTAGTTGCCGAGCGCGGCGTCGAGTTGGGGCTGCAACTCGGCCTGGGCCTGCTCCAGCAAGGGCAGCGGGTCGACACATTCGAGAAGGACTTGCTCCTCGATCTGGGCGAGCGCCGTGTCCACTTCGGCGTTGATCGGCGTGAGGATCGGCGCCATGGCGTTGGGATGGTTCATCAGTTCGATGAACGTGACAAACTTCTCATTCTCCTGGAAGCGCGGGTCTTCGGATGCCTGGGCGCTGGTGGGCAGGTTGAAGTTTGCCACCATCTCATCCGCCACGATCTCGGGCTGCATCATCCAGGCCAGCAGGTCGAAGGCGGCTTCCTTGTCTTCGACGTTGGCCGGGATGAAGGCCACGGTCCCGGCAACGACGCTGGTATTGGCGCGTTCCGGGTTGGACGCAGGCGGCGGGAAGGGAGCGACCCCGTAGAACAACTCGGGCTTGAACTGCTGGATGAAGTTTGGCCCCGGCTGCCATTCACCCTCGACCTGCATGGCGATTTGGCCACCGTAGAAGCCGGTATCGGGCGAGGTGTAGTCGCTGGAGGCCGCGGCGTAGAGGCGCGCCACTTCTTCCGCGCCGTAGTCGCAATAGAACTGCTGCTCCCACTTGAGCGCGTCGACGACGGGCTGAGAGGTCAACTGGAGTTGGGTTCCGTCTTCGCTGTACCAGTAGCCGCCCATCATCGCCACATAGAGGTTGAGATGGGACCAGGAGAAGTTCGGGATAAAACCGGCCTGGATGATCTGGCCGTTCTCATCCACCTGGGTCAGCAGTTCGGCGAATTCGGCCAGTTCCTCCATCGTCTGGGGGGGCGTTTCCGGGTCTAGCCCCGCATCTTCAAAGAGGTCTTTGTTCCAGAAGAGGGCATAGGTATCGGTGCCCCAGGGCAGGCAGTAGTATTTGCCCTGATAGATACACTGGCCTTCCGCTGAATCAAACATGTCCTCCAGGTCTACTGCGCCGCTCTGGAGGAAGTCATCCAACTCGGTGACCAGCCCTTCGCGTGCCCATGTGCCGATAGAGTCGGCCCCGCCCGTGATCTGGATGTCCGGCCCATCGTTGCCGGAAAGCCCGGCAATCACCGTGTCAGTCTCCATCGGGGCGGTGACCTCGACACGGATGCCGGTTTCCTCGGTGTAGCGGTCGAATAACTCCTGAAGCTGGGCGGGGTTGTCGCCCCAGGTAATCCAGACGCGCAGGACTTGATCCCCCTCTGCGGCTGGGGCTGCGCTGTCGGCGGGAGCGCTGGTTTGGTCGCTTGCATCGGAGGCAGGTTCCACCGGCGCGGGCGGGGTGCATGCCCCCAAGAGGAGTAGGAGAAGGGCGGCGCAAGGCAGCAGCGTGCGCCAAGAACCATGCGACATACAACGGCTCCTTTCTCAAACGAGATGCAGTGGGGAAGATAAAAATGAACGACGTAGACCGGTACAGGATCGAACGGCGCGCCTATGCACGCGCCATGATCGCGGGAGTTGCCTATACCACATACGGTCTCCGCGCCCAGCGAGGAGGCCGCCAATGCTTCTGTGTAACGAGTCCTTGACTGGCGATTGGATGATCTTGACCAAGATCATCGTGATCCATAACGTATCATACTTCTGGCGCTTGTCAAACAAGGCTACCATTCACACACGCGCACGATGTGGGCGGCGCGAGCGATGAACGGCATAAAATGACCGTCTTCCGGAACCGCAGCCTGAGCAACCTGCCCCTCAATTGAGTAGGGCTGCACATAGCCGCCGCGCACCCCAAAGCGTGCCGACGTCGAGCGCCCCGCACCCGGCTGGCCCGCTGAACCGATCAGGGCCATGTTCCCGCCCGACAGGGGACGCACGCCTCCGGTGACGGTTATCATGCCGCGGCAGGCGAGGTCAAAGTTGATTGACGACTGTGCCGCCGCCACCCCGATGAGTGACAACGCCAGGCATGCGGCCGCCGCCAGCCAGATGACCCGCCGCGCCGTTCTCCGTGTCCCTAGATGGTTGATAGGTGTCATGGTCTCTACTCCCGGCGCAGCGTCATAAATTGGAAGTTACAGGTTGTGCGGTTGCCGTTGATATCCCACATATCTACCACCAGGTCGCCTTCCGAACTGCCTGTGCCTACAAACACCGGCGCTGCCGGGTCTGAACAGGCGGGTGTCACCAGCGTGGTATAGTCACGGAAGTGATAGTCCACGCCGCCGATATCGATGAGATAGACCCGCTGGCCTCTCACCGTGTCGCGGAAGCTGTTAAAGTTGCTGCCGCTCTCGCGGCTTCCGCTGGCATCGACAAACCCGTAGGCGACGATCTTGGCAAAGTCTCCTGCGCTGAAGCCCTGCAGCCGGTCTGCATTGGCAGCCGTGCGCGCCCATAAGGCGTAGGGGACATAGGTCAGCGGCTGGAGCGGGCGGGTCGCTTCACCGTCGATGGAGATTTCCAGATAGAGTTCGCGGCCGTCAAACAGGCCGAGGTTGAACCCGATGGTATCGCCCAGTTGCGTGTTGAATAGGCCGTCTATATCGGTGGTGATGGTCTTTTGCTCGCCCCATACGGCAGAATTGCCGGAAGCATTGGCGTGGAGGGCAAACAGCGCGGTGAACGTACGGTTGGATAAAGGTGAGCCGGTGTTGGGGTTGAACAACTGCCCCTGATAATGGATCGTGTAGGGGGCGTCGGCGGCGGGCGTCACAACCTCTGCCGTCCCCACGGCACTGACTGGCTCTTGGGCGTGGGCCTGGGTTACGGTCAGGACTGCTGCCATAAGCAGCGCGCCGAGTGCCATACCCACCCCCTGTCGAAGAAGGATGCTGTGCATGTCCGCTTCCTCTCGTTGGATGTGAATGAAATCGGTTTGATAGGACTGAAATTCGTTGGAACTAAAAAGGTGCGCGAGCGGTGATGAGGGGGGCGCTGTCGCTGATCGCCAGGATACTTGGCTGCTGCAAAATCTGCAACCTCCTTGCGCTACAGGGGCATTGCCTAGATGCAGCCGGTGGTTCGCAAACCCGCCCGCTCATGGTAGGATTGGCAACGCAAGCTTAGCGCGGCTGATGGTAAACTAGATCGCTGCGCCCGCTCCCACTTTCGGGCACAGGGGTTGGGCAGAGATAGAGGCAAAGAGGGGTGCGCATGAATCAGTTCAACGAATTTTATGGCCCCAACGCGGCCTATGTATGGGACCTATACGAACGCTACCTGGCCGATCCGTCCACGGTGGACGCTGCTACACGCGCCTACTTTGCAGCGTTTGAAAGGGAGGGCCAGCCCGTGCCCGCCGTCACCGCGCCGCCCACGCGCGCGCCTGTTGTCCCCGGCGGTGAGTGGTTGGACGACCGCAACAAGGTGGTGGCTGTGGTCAACCTGGCGAACGCCATCCGCGAGTACGGGCATTTGGCCGCACAACTTGACCCGTTGGGCACGCCGCCGCCCGGCGACCCCGCGCTTGAAATGGCATCCTATGGCCTGAACGAGGACGACCTGCGCGCCATGCCGCCGGACCCGGTAGGCGGGCCGCTGGCCGAGACCGCAGCCTCTGCTTGGGATGCGTTGGTCGAACTGCGCTGTGTCTATTCCAGCCATATCGGTTTCGACTTTGACCACCTGCGTATTGCCGAAGAGCGGACCTGGCTGCGCGACATGGTGGAATCCAGGCGGTTCTGTCCGCCCTATGACCCAATCAACGCCAGGGCGCTGCTGGAACGGCTGACCCAGGTGGAAGGGTTTGAATTGTTTTTGAACCGCGCCTTCCCCGGCAAGACGCGCTTCTCCATCGAAGGGCTAGACATGATGGTTCCTTTGCTGGACGAGATCATCGGGGAGTCGGCGGAGAGCGGCACATACGTCACGTTGATCGGGATGGCGCACCGCGGGCGGCTCAACGTGTTGGCGCATGTACTGAACAAGCCATATACCAAAATCCTGGCGGAGTTCAAGGACCCAGTGCAGGCCAGTGTCATCGAAGAAGGCAATGACCTGGGTTGGAGCGGGGATGTCAAATACCATGCGGGGGCGCGGCGCGCCCTGGAAACCGGCGACACGCTGGACCTGGCGATCTCGATGGCCCCCAACCCCAGCCACCTGGAGCATGTGAACCCGGTGGTGCAGGGCATGGCGCGCGCAGCCGGGACCTGGACCGACGCGCCCGGCGCGCCGCGCTTTGACCATGCCCGCTCGCTGCCGATCTTGATCCACGGCGATGCATCCTTTCCGGCTCAGGGGATTGTGGCCGAATCGCTCAACCTGGGGCGCATCCCCGGCTACACCAGCGGCGGCGCGATCCATATCATCGCCAACAATCAACTTGGCTTTACCACTGACCCCGAAGACGCCCGGTCTACGCTCTATGCCAGCGACCTGGCGAAAGGCTTCAAGATCCCAATCGTGCATGTCAACGCCGATGACCCGGTGGCCTGCATTGAGGCGGGCCGGCTGGCCGTGGCCTATCGCAATACCTTCCAGAAGGACTTTCTGATCGACCTGATCGGCTATCGCCGTCACGGTCACAACGAGGGCGACGAACCGCGCTTCACCCAGCCGCGCATGTATGCGTCCATTGACACCCAGCCCAGCGTGCGTGCGCAGTGGGCGCAGCATTTGGAGGCAGAGGGTGAAATCGCCGCAGGCGAGGCCGATACGCTGTTGGAAGCGCAACTCAACGCGCTGCAACAGACGTTGGACGAGCTGGAGGTTGAAAAGGCCGACCTGGGGCCGGATCTGGAGCCGCCGCCGCCAGGTGCCGCGCGCCGCGTGGTTACGCGGGTGGAACAGGATCACCTGGCCGCGTTGATGGATGCGCTGCAAACGCTGCCCGACGACTTCACGATCAACCCCAAACTGGCGCGCGTTTTCCGCCGCCGCGCCCGTATCCTCGAAGCGCCGGAAGAAGCGCATGTGGATTGGGGAACCGCCGAGCAGCTTGCCTTTGCCACCATCCTGGCCGAGGGGACGGCGATCCGGATGACAGGTGAGGATGTTGAGCGCGGCACGTTTAGCCATCGTCATGCGGTGTTGTTTGATGCAGACAGCGGCGCGCCCTATGTGCCGCTGCAGGCACTGCCGCAGGCCAAGGCCGCCTTTGAAATCCACAACAGCCCGCTGAGCGAGAATGCCGTCCTGGGCTTTGAATACGGCTACAACATCCAGATGCCTGACCGGCTGGTGGTGTGGGAAGCGCAGTATGGCGATTTTATCAATGTGGCGCAGACGATTATCGACGAGTTTATCGTGTCGGGCCGCGCCAAGTGGGAGCAGACGCCATCGCTGGTGCTGCTGTTGCCCCACGGCTATGAGGGCCAGGGGCCGGACCATTCGACAGGTCGCTTGGAGCGTTTCCTGCAACTGGCCGCCGAAACCAACATGCGCATCGCCAACTGTACCACGGCGGCGCAGTATTTCCACCTGCTGCGGCGGCAGGCGGCGCTGCTCAAGACGGACCCGCTGCCGCTGGTGGTGATGACGCCCAAGAGCCTGCTGCGCCAGTCCATTGCCATGTCGTCGCTGCGTGAACTGGCTGAGGGCAGTTGGC
>CAZYQJ010000152.1:6507-9529 GCA_964649925.1 uncultured Litorilinea sp. | reverse complement strand
CCCCACAGGGCACGGTGGGTCTGAAACTGGGTGCGGGTCCCCAGCAACCGGCCCAGCAGGCCGGGTCTTGCCCGTCCGCCGGGCGCATCCAGCCGATTTTGTGCAACAGCCACACAACACCTCCTATCCAGAAAGAGCTTCCGTAGGGCGGCCCGCTGTGGCGACCGCGCCGCCCACTCCGTTGTTGGGGCGGCAGCGATGGCCGCCCCTGTTCAACTCGTTTGTGCGTCAGAACGGAAGGGTCCAATAGGCGGGGGGAGCCTCCTTCCACTCAGGCATACTCAGCCCGGTCGGGTCGAACACGATCTCACCGGCGCGCAGCGTCATCTGACATTCCAGTTTTTGGTGGCCGTGCATCTTGGCCTTGCCGCAATCGACAAAGGTGAAATCACCTTCCAAGAGCTTAAAAACCGCCACATCGGCTTCGGCCCCGACCGAGAGATGGCCTAGTTCAGGGTGGCCGATCTCACGCGCGGGGGTGACGGTGGATCGCATGATCACCTCTGGCAGCGGCATGCCGATGTTGAGGATCTTGCTCATGGTCGTCTGCATGTCCACGACCACGCCATGCACGTTGTGCGTGTGCAGGTCGGTGCTGATCGAGTCCGGGCCAAAGCCGTTCTGCATGGCCGGGATGGCATTGCGGAACCAGAAACTGCCTGCGCCGTGCCCCACGTCGAAGATCACGCCGCGCGCCCGCGCCTCATGCACAAAGGGCAGCGGCTTGCCCTGGTCGTCGAGGATAAAGAACTGCTGGGCATACATATGGGTGTGGATGTCGCCGGGGCGCATCTTCTGGAGGATCAATTCCTCATAGCTGCGTTCGGGTGGGCGCGGCCAGAAATCGACCATCACCGGCTTTTGACAGATGTTGCCCGCTTCCACGGCGCGGTCCACGGCGGCCCAGGGCGGGTGTAGTTCGTCAAAGGGTTCACGCGTCCAGTAGTGCGCGGTCTTGATGCCGACGCAGACATCGGGGTAGGCCAGCACCGTCGAGGCCGCCAACTCCGGGTCCATCGTGTTGATGTCCTGCTCGAACGGCCCGGTCATGCCCAAATCCACGATGTTGATATAGGCAAAGATGCGCGTCTTTGCCAGGTCGATCACGGTGCGTTTGAAGTGGAGAAAGTTTCTGGCCCCGGCTGTCCCCGTGTCCACCATCGTGGTCACGCCGGACCGGAAGCTGTGCGAATCGGCCATCACGCTCAGCCCTTCGGGTTCACGCGTGTGGTAGACATGGACGTGGATGTCGAGGATGCCGGGGGTCACGTAGAGGCCCGTGACATCCACCACGCGTTTGGCCGAAGCGGGGTTGATGTCGGGCGCGACGGCTGCGATCTTTCCGTCTGCAATCGCTACGTCCATCGGGCCATCGATCTGGTTAAGTGGATCAATGGTATGACCATTTTTTAGAAGTAGGTCAACCTGCTGTTCGCTTGTCATAACCTGACCAGTTCTAAGTTGCCATGCTTGGGTTACGATGAAAGGAAAATCCAGGGGGAGCTTGCTACATGAGCGGGATAGCGCCCGCAGCGTATACGGTCTTTGGGATACCCCTGGCCGGTAACGCTGGCTGACCGGCCAGGGCGTAAGCTAGTCGCGGCGGCCTTTTTGATGCAGCCCGACGCCGTAGAATTCATAGGATGCCGCCCGGTCAGGCACATCCACAACATGCACGGTGAAGCGTGCCGGTACACCGTTATCGGGGCAGTGTTCCTTGAACCAATTGCCATAGGCGCGGCGATAGGCCTGGCGCAGCCGCTCCTGTTCCTGCACATAGCCTTCGGGGTCTACCAAGGGGTGGGGAGACTTGGGCTGGCAGCCAAAGGCGTGGATCTCGATAAAGTCGACATCGGCCAGCGAATCACAGATGCCCGCCTCGCGCACCCATTTTTCCCAACACTCAAAGACCAGCGGGATCTCTTTGTCGGGGTCCATGGTGACAAGCGTATCCAGCCCTAGTACGTTCTTCGCCGAATAGCCGCCGGTCAACCCGGCGAAGTATAGTTTTTGGTCTCCATCAGGTTGCTCTTCCACGACCAGATTCGAAAGCACCGGGTCATCACCTTCATAGTAGTAGGTGATCTTGCCCCGCCGCTTTACCTTGAAAGCCATCGATCACTCCTCGTTGATGTAGGGAAACGGAAATGCCGTACCTGGCGCACCGCAGTGGAGGGCGGCGGCAGATTCGGCGTTCGTTGTGTTGACGAGATCAGAGCCAGCGACGAATTCTGGACTTCAGACCAGTGATGTTGAGTCGATTCGTGAACGGCCTGTGGAACGGTCGGTGATGAGTTGTTGACCTGTGGGGTTCTATTATACCGACTTTTCCACGAGCACCAAATGGGATTTTTGCCCAGAGTACGACTCATGGCTGCGGCAGTGCCTCCAGCGGTGTGGCGGTGTAGCGGGCCACCGCATCGAGGTTGAGGCGGACGCCCAGCCCCGGCGTCTGAGGGATTGCCAGCATGCCCTCCGCGTCCAGATGCCAACCCCCGTCGACCAGGTCGTCAATATAAGGCGATCCCGTGATGTACTCCACCAGATCGGTAGCGGGAAACGCAGAGGCGAGGTGCAGGTCTGCCGCCAGCCCCAGGGCGGTATTCCAGCCGTGGGGGATAAAGCGTACGCCGTTTTCCTGGGCCATCCAGCCGATGCGCCGCTCTTCGCTGATGCCGCCGACCTTGGTCACGTCGGGCTGGACGATGTCGAACGCACCTGCCTGCAGCCACGGCTGGAAGGCCTGCCGCCGGGTCAACACTTCGCCACCGGCGATGGGCAGCGGCGCGGCGCGGCGAAGCTGCACATAGTCCTCCAACGCATCGGGCGCAAGCGGCTCCTCGAACCAATAGACATCATAGTCGGCCAGCATTTGGGCGGTGCGCAGCGCCCATTTATAGCCGTTGGCCCAAAAGGCATCGCTGCCGCCCGCGTCCACCATGAGCAGGGCGTCATCGCCAACGGCCTGGCGTGCGGCGGCCACAATCGCCTCGTCGAGCGCGGCGCTGACCCGTCCAAACGG
>CAZYQJ010000152.1:0-6497 GCA_964649925.1 uncultured Litorilinea sp. | reverse complement strand
TGTTCTCGAATCTGGGTCAGGTGATCCGCCAGCGGGTCGGGTTGGTCCATCAGCAGCGAGGCATAGGGGCGCACGCGCTCGCGGTAGCGCCCGCCCAGGAGCCGTCCCACGGGCTGGCCCGTCGCCTTGCCCAGGATGTCCCACAGGGCGATGTCGATGCCACTGATCGTGTGGGTGATCGACCCGCCGCGGCCCAGCCAGAAGGTATGCTGGTGCAGTTTTTCGCTCACCCGCTCCGGCTCCAGGGCGTTTTCGCCCCGATAGAGCGGTTCCAACACCCGCAGCGCGGCCTTGACCAGGGCATCGTTGGTAAAGACGCTTCCCCACCCGACGATGCCCTCGTCGGTGGTCACAGCCACCAGGGTATGTACGCAATCCTCAGGCCGGATCTCGTTGCTCCACCCCCCTTCCGGGGTCATACCGTAGAGACCATAGGCCTCAATCCGGGTAATTTCCATCCATGTAGCCTTTGCTAGCTGTAGTAGCCGGTAGCCAGTTATCAGTAGTCAGTGCAGAAGCAGAACGGGTTACCCTCTGCGCCGTACGGACTGCTGCCTACTGGCGACTGAAGTAGGGCCAATCCCCCTGGCGCGCCCAGAGGTCGGCGGCGCTCAATCCAGCGAGGCGCGCCACCGTCGCCGCCTTTTCCTCCTGGGACAACGCGGCGATCTCGACGATGCGGTCGGCGATGTAGTCCATCTCGGCATCGGTCAGGTTGAAGGGATCGATCAGGAAGAAGCCTTCTTCGACGCGATGGCCGCGCGTCTTGATGGTCGGGTCGCCTTCGGCCAGCAAGACCGACAGCGCCATCGCTGTCAGCCCGGCGCGCTCTGGGTCCACCGTCACCTTGGCGCGCATGATCGGGAAGGGATCGGGGTCGGGCCAAACCGCTTCCGCCTGGATCCCTTCCAGGTCTTTGAGCCGGTCCACAAAGCGATGCACGCGCGCGATTTCGGCCTTCTGCTGTTCCTGCACATAGCCGCTCTCCCAGGCTTCGAGCGCGGCCATCAACCCCAAAATGCCTTCCTTACCGATCTTCATCCCGCGGCCGATGCCGCGATTTTGGGCATACGCCGCCTGGATGAGGGGACGCCGTCCAGCCATCACGCCGGAGGTGGGGCCGCGGAAGTGTTTGTGCCCGCTGCAGATGACCAGGTCCGCACCCATAGCAATGACCTTAGGCAGCATGTGTTCTTCTGCGGCCAAGTCTACTACGACCGGCACATCATGGTCATGGGCCGTTTCCACAAAAGCTTGCAGCGGAATTTGTCCATACTGCACAGTGTGGTGGGAGACGACATACATGGCGGCGACCGTCTGGGGCGTAAAGCTGGCATCAAAGAGTCGGCGCGCCGTTCCATTGACCGTGCCGACTGTCTTGACCCTGGCTCCGGACAGGCGGATGCCCTGGGTCACGGGCGCGCCGTAATCGACGCAGTGGCCCAGTTGGATCAAGACTTCATCCTTCATGCCGGTGGTATCGGGAAGCTGTGCGATCTTGGCTGGGTCGGTCCCGGTCATGCAGGCGGCGATGCTCAAGGTCAGCCCGGCGGCGGCGCAGGAGGTCACAAACCCGGCCTCTGCCCCGCTCAAACGGGCAATGACCTGGCTGGCGCGGGCATGGAGTTGGTCCATCTCAAAGAAGAGCGGCGCGGCGGTTGTCATGGCTTCCACCGCGGCGGGCACGATAACCGATTGGCCGTAGGCCGTCAAGGTTCCGCTGGCATTGACCACGCGGCGCAAGTGATAATCCTCATAGGGGTCGCGGCTCACGGGCAGTCCCTTCTTAGGTTGGATGGGGCTTTCTGGTGCAGCCCAGCAGAAGGTGCGGGCTGGTATTGGACTGTAGCATACCGCACTCTGCCCGGAGAGGCAAGGCGGAAAATGTTCAAATGGTATTACCACCAAACCAGTTAGAAGCGGGTTTGACAGTGGTTTGCGGTGTGTGGTAGAGTTGCGCCCATCGCTGATGCGCTCGCTCCTCAGGGCGCACAGGTGGGGCAACACTCACCATACTACCTTCCGTTTCTGTTCCATTGCGTCACCCAGACTATCGCGTTACACAACAGAAGGAGAATGCTCATGCTGCGGAACAACATCACGCGCAGAAAGTTTCTGCAAGGCGTGGCGGTGACAGGTCTCGGCGCGCTCGGCGCACAGATCATGGCGGCCTGTGGCACACCGGCGCCCGCGCCTTCGGGTGAGGCAAGCGAGGCCACCGATTCATCCGCTGCGCCTGCTGCGACTGATGTCACGCTGCGCGTCCAGGTCCCGTCCACAGGGGAGGCTGCGATGCCGACGGTCATGGCGGAGCGCTTCCAGTCCGATACCGGCATCGGCGTTGTCATTGAGGAAACGATCTACACCGAGATCGAGACCAAGACGCAGACCGGCTTTATCTCCAACACCCTGCAAGACCTGCTCTACGGCCATCACCGCTGGCTCTTCATCAACTACCTGAAGGGCATCTATATGGAGATTGATGACCTGCTGGCATCGGACCCGCCGGAAGATTTCGACGACATGTATCCGAGCGTCATGGCGGGCAATTCGTTTGACGGCAAGAACTTTAGCGTGCCCGGCGTCGTCCACCCCGGCGGCAACATCGCCGTCAACTACAACAAGACGATGCTGGAGGAAAAAGGCCTGCCCTTGCCCCAAGACGGCTGGACGATGAGCGATTGGACGGAACTCGCCAAAGCCGCCGCCGACCCTGCCAATGGCATCTTTGGGCTGGGCTTTGACGGCATGAACTCGTTCCACTACTACTCCAATGTCTCGCGCAGTTGGGGCAGCCCCGATTCGACCGATGGCTGGGTCATGGATGAACAGGGCACGACGTTCACCTACAACACCCCGCTTCACGGCGAAATCGCCGCCTGGTATCGCGACCTGCTGGACAACCGGATCGCGCCGCGCGCAGTGGACTACATCGAGAACAGCGCGGGCCGCCTGTTTACCGCCGGGATGAACGCTACCCATGCCAGCATCGTCGGCAACGTGGTCACCTTCCTGGATCAGATTCAAGGCGCGTTTGAGATGGACGCCGTGCTGCTGCCTGTAGGCCCGGAAGGCCGCCAGGGGACCTGCTATTCGGGCAACCAGCACATGATCAACAGCAACACCGCGCATCCCGAAGAAGCCTGGGAACTGCTGAAGCTCTACTCCTCCGGCGAGGCAGGCGTGCTGATGGTCTTGGAAGGCAAACTCCAGCCCAACGGCCACAAGTCGGCCTGGACGCACCCGGACGTGGTGGCAGTCAACCGCATGTTGGGCGTGGCCAACTCGGTCTTGGAGGCAGGCATTGAGCCGTTCCCCATGCCGCGCAACACCCGCTTCACCGAGGCCAACACCGTCTTCCAGAACGAGATCGACCTGATCTGGCAGGGCGAGACGACCTTTGAAGAACACGCCGCTGAGATCGAGGAAAAGGTTCAGGCCGTTCTCGACCTGGATCGCCCCGAATAATCAGCTGTTCATAACACGTCTACCGGAGCCGCACGCGCGTGCGGCTCTGTCTTTTTTGCGCCTTACACCCGCCCTTGACAGGCTGTGGCATACTTGAGATGGTTCTATGCGCGCCGCCGGGCGCGCCACGCGCAACTAAAGCCCAGATACGACGAAAGGAGTCCCTTCATGGCCTTCACGTTGGAGATCGGCCAGAAAGCCCCGGGTTTTCGTCTGCCGGCGACCGACGGCAAGACCTACCAACTGTCGGACTTTGACGATGCCAAAGTACTGGTCGTCTTCTTCACCTGTAATCACTGCCCCTATGTACTTGGGTCGGACGAAGTCACGCGGAGCACTGCGGAGAAATTTGCCGCACAGGGCGTGCGTTTTGTAGGCATCAACGCCAACAGCGTTAAGACGAAGCCCGACGATTCGTTTGAAAACATGGTCAAACGCATGGAGGAGAATCAGTTCCCCTGGGTCTATCTGCGTGATGACAGCCAGGAGGTGGCGTTGGCCTATGGCGCGCTGCGTACCCCGCACTTCTACGTCTTTGACCAAGACCGCCACTTGATTTACACCGGGCGCGGGGTAGACAACCCCAAGGACACCAGCCAGATGACGGTCAATGACCTGGAGCGCGCCCTGGAGGAACATCTGGCGGGCAAGCCGGTCAGCGTGCCGCTCACAAACCCGCTTGGCTGCAATGTCAAATGGGAGGGCCAGGACGCCCACTGGATGCCGCCGGAAGCGTGCGACCTGATCCTGCCGACGACCACTGCTGCGCGCACCTAGTTCAGTACGATCGGGCTGCAAGCCCGACCTACGATTTGCCTGGGGGTAGGGGGTCACCCCGTCCCTACTCCCTACTTGCCTATCTGCCCCCTATTACTATTCGCAGGCGTTTCCCCAGCATTGGCGTTCTACCTCCACGCCTTCCGGGTTCACCAGGATGGCGATATCCCCCGCGTTGCTCCAGATTCCCTGGCCGGAATCAAAACTGAAGCCGCACCATTCAGGGTGATATTCGCCGGTGTAGACGCGGCAGCGTTCCCCCGGCTGCATCTCGTAGTCTGGAAAGACAAACACGCTGTTGTCTTTGTCGCGCAGTTGCCAACCGTCCAGGTTGATCGCAGCCCCTTCGTTGACGATCTCGATATACTCATCGGCCTCGGTGCGCGGCGTTTCGCCGTCATAGAAGAGTTCGCCGAGCCGCAGCCCCACCACGCCAGAAATCGGCGTCTGCACCGGTGTGGATGTGGGGGCGGCCACAGGCAGCCCTTCGGGCGCGTTGTGGACAAAGAAGGTGGCGATCCATTCGCCCTCCTCCAGTTGCAGCCAGTTGCCCGATTCATCGCGCGCCACGATCACCAGCAGCTGGCCGTCAACCGTGCGCCCGACGATGGGGAACTGGTTGCCCGGCCCGCTGCGGAGATTGGCGCTGCCATTGGCCGTCGGCGGGAGCGGGGTCGGGGTCGGGCCGCTGCCGGGTACGGTCCACAGCGTCACGCGCACCGGGCGGTGATCGGGTGTGGTGTTGTCGTCGGGGAAGTCGTTGGGGGTTACGACGATCTCCGCATCTGCGGCCCAAAGTTGGGCAGGCCCGGCTACAAAGGCAAAGTCCAACACCGACTCATAGCGACAAGGCCACCCGCTGCACTGGGTCGTGACCAGCAGATCAGGCCGCACCCAACGCCACACATCACCGGCGGTTAGGTGATCATACCCCGGGTCATGGTTGCGGTCGCCATCCTCCAGGTCCCAGTCAAAGTTGTAATCGCCCAGCGCGATCAGTGGCAGGTCTTGGTCCATCGCCCAGGCGTTGAGCCGCTGCGCCTGCTGGCTGCGTACCGTAGCGTTGGACCGGTGCAGGTGATTGACCAGGACAATGAATTCATCCAGCGTGGCCTGCTCGCGCAGGTAGGCATAGAGCGGCGCGCGCCCCCCCAGGGCGATGTCGCTCAGTTCGCCGCCCTCGACGAGTTCAAAGCGGTCGGCATCCCAGATTAACAGCAGCCGGTCGGCTCCGCCAGTCGTGCCCAGCAGCATCTCAAAATTGGCCCCTTCTCCTTCCTCGGCAGCAAACTCATAGGCCTCAGCGTCTACCTGCAGCACCTCGGAGAGGCCCCAAATGTCCACGCCATCGAACGATGCGATGCGGTCAGCCACCACGGGTTGCAGCGCGCCGCCGCTCTCGACATTCCAACTGATCAGGATGATGGGGTCACCAGGCCGCGCCACAGCCGTCGCCAGCCCACCCGCGGTGGGGATGGGGGTAAAGGTAACGGCGATCTCCGCAGCCATTTCGCTTGTGAGTGTCGGCGTGGGCGTATCCGGCCGGGGGGGGCGTAGATCATCAAAAAAGACAGCGAATAGGATCGCCGTAACGACGACGGCGATGACAACGGGAATCCAGGTTTTCACGGCTTACTCCTCGGCACGGCGCAGGTGTACAGGCACACTGTTGGTTATTCTATGCGCGTTTGGCCGGGACGACAATGTGTCGGGGATCGGAACCTGGTGCAGTTGGAGGGGAGCCTCCAACTCAGACGGGCGCGCAAGGGCGGTATTCAGCCTGGTGAGGCGTTGCGTCGCAGCCCAAGATGGCCGATAATAGAGGAGGCCGGGCCGCTCTTGGCGGCGCGGTCACGGCATCTCCCCGAACGTTTGCCGTGCAGCCTCGCCAGTGCTCATCTGGCGCTCAAAACCTATCTACATACACACCTGTGAGGACGCGACCCAAAAAATGAGCATCTACGAAGAGTTGGGCATCCGCCCCTTGATCAATGCCAGCGCGACGCTGACCCGGCTCGGTGGGTCGGTCATGCCGCCCGAAGTAGTGGACGCGATGGTAGAAGCCTCCAAGCATTTCGTCAACCTGGACGAGCTACAGCGCGCCGTGGGCGACCGCTTGGCCGAACTGACGCGCAACGAAGCGGCCTATGTGTCGTCAGGGGCAGCGGCGGGGCTGGTCCTCGCCACAGCCGCCTGCATCGCCGGGACCGACCCCAAAGCCATCCAGCAACTCCCCGACCTGACCGGGCTGA
>CAZYQJ010000151.1:0-9548 GCA_964649925.1 uncultured Litorilinea sp. | reverse complement strand
CTGGTTGGCGATCCCGGTTTGGCGTGGCGTGGCCACCGGAAACAGTTGCACGCGAGAGATCTTCATGCTGCCGCCTTTCATTCGTGAGAGGATCGGGTGCTGCCGGGTAGGAAGTCCGGCGGTTCAAGGAATGGGCATTAGTGTACCCTCCTCGACGGGTATGCGCCAAGTTGGGGCTGAATCCCCACGCAGCATGATTGGCCCTGGCTACGCCATGCAGTACAATAGGCGGTGTGCGACACGAGCGCACGTAGCCTCCCAATCACTACGTTCCAACAACCCTTGTCCCATCTTGCCTAGCAAGGACCGAACACCATGATTAAAATTGCCGAAGTACTCCCACCCCGGCCTTCTCCCCTGTGGAACTTGGTCAAACAGTGCGGCGTGAACTATGTTGTCGGCGGCATGGACTTCAGCACGCTGGAGACGGCACGCACCAAAGATGAACTGCCGTGGGGCTATCTGTCGCTGTTGCGCATCAAGACCGCCTATGAAGATGCGGGCTTCAAGTTCGATGTGCTGGAAAGCCGCCCGCCTCTCAACAAGGCCAAACTTGGGTTGCCCGGCCGCGACGAAGAGATCGAAACAGCCTGTGACCTGGTCCGCAACATGGGTGCGCTGGGGATCGGCGTCTGGTGCTATGAGTGGATGCCGGTCTTTAACTGGAGCCGCACCTCCACCACCGTCCCTTCGCGCGGCGGCGCGATGGCGACGGGCTATAACCATGAGTTTATGAAAAACGCACCGCTCACCGAATATGGCGAAGTGCCGGAAGAAGTGCTGTGGGACAACCTAAAATACTTTCTGGATCGGGTGATCCCGGTGGCGGAAAAAGCCGGTGTCAAACTTGCCATGCACCCGGATGACCCCCCGCTGTCGCCCATCCGCGGGATCGGGCGCATCATGCGCAGCGTGGAAAACTACCAGCGGCTGATCGACATGTACGATACCGAAGTCAACGGCGTCACGCTCTGCCAGGGCAACTTCACCCTGATGACCGACGACCTGCCCTCGGTGATCCGCGACTTCGGCAAGCAAGGCCGCATTCACTTCGTCCACTTCCGTGATGTGCGCGGCTCAGCCGACAACTTTGTCGAGGTCTTCCACGACGAGGGCAAGACCAACATGCTCGAATGTATGAAGGCGTATAAGGACATCGGCTTCGAAGGGGTGCTGCGCCCCGACCATGTGCCCACCATGGAAGGCGACAGCAACGACCGCCCGGCCTATTCCGCGATTGGCCGTCTCTTTGCCATCGGCTATATCAAGGGGCTGCGCGAGGCTGTCTACAACCAACGCGAAGAGGACTGACACCATTGGGTGGCTGTCTCCACACAGGCAGCCACCCGCTAGATTGCCTGCTACCTGTGACCTCCTGGACTATCGAAACCTCCGACGCACCCGACCCAGCCGAACTTGAGGCGTTGAGCCGCGGGCTGCGCCACTATAACCTCTCCCGTCTTGGCCCCGACGCATTCAACAATTACGCCGAAATCACCGTCTTTGCGCGCGGCGAAGATGGCGTAATCCTGGGCGGCATCACCGGCGAGTTGATGTGGGAATGGCTCTATATCCGCATCTTCTGGGTGTCCGAAGCAATGCGCGGCCAGGGCATCGGATCACAACTGCTGCGTACCATTGAGCAAGCGGCGCTCACGCGCGGCTTCCGCCACGCCCACCTGGAGACCACCAGTTTCCAGGCGCTGGATTTCTATCGCAAACACGGCTATCAGGTCTTTGGCGAGATCAACAACAAGCCCACCGGCCATCACTGGTACTTTCTGCAAAAAGCCCTGGACTGAGCCGTCTGTGCTACAATCAGGCTAGGGCCGCGCACCCCGGTGTGTCGTGCCGCGATCCAACTGCCATCTGCCGGAGGGCTACACTATGTTGCGCCATCGCTGGTTTGTGATCTTCATCCTCAGCCTCTTTCTTCTTCTCATGGGCAATATGCCCGCACCCTGGTACGCCTGTGAGGGCAAAGCTGTCGGCGATCCCTGCACCTACGGCTACGGCTGCTCCACAGGTGGAACCTGTATCGAGTCACCCGAAGCAAACTGCACCGATGACCCCAACACCGCGGTCAACGAATGTATCATCTGCTCGACAGGCCGGGGAATGGTCGAGTAAACCCCATGCCGCTTTCGCCCGGCGCGATGCAGGCAATCGCCTGGGGCGTGACGCTGTTGATCGAAACAGCAGGGGCCGCCGTCTTATGGACGGCACGCCCGATTTCACCGCGTCTGCCGCGCGCCCTCTGGGTCGTGTGCGGCGTCAACCTGCTGACGCACCCGCTGTTTTGGCTGGCGCTGCGCCATCTGCCCCACCCTGGCCCAACCGCAGTCCTCATGGGCGAAGCGGCTGTCATAGGGGTGGAGGCCGCGCTGTATGCCTGGCTGTTGGCGCAGCCCCCCGCTCGCGCCCTGGGTTTGAGCTTGGGGCTGAACCTGCTCTCCTGGCTGGGCGGCATCCTGGTCTGGCAGCGTATTCTCGCACCCTAACAAATCTCACAGCCCATGCTATACCTAGTGAGCATCCAATTTATGCACTGATCCAACTCGCGGACTAGGAAACGGTATGTCTACGATAGTTCTACCTGATTGGTTTGTCGAACTGGACCCCATCCTTCAAGCGTTGCTGGCTGGCACATTTACCTGGCTGGTCACGGCGCTAGGGGCAGCCACCGTCTTTCTCAAACGCGAAATCCCGCGCGCCCTGCTCGACGCCATGCTTGGCTTCGCCGCGGGCGTCATGATCGCCGCCAGTTTTTGGTCGCTGCTCAACCCGGCCATTGCGCTGGCCGAGGAGCAAGGGGTCACCGGGTGGATCCCGGCTGTGGTGGGGTTTCTGGCGGGCGGGGTCTTTTTGGGCGTCACCGACCAGATTCTGCCCCATCTCCACCCTGGAATGCGGATGAGCCAGGCCGAGGGGATTCCAACCACCTGGCAGCGCACCACGCTGCTGGTATTGGCGATCACGCTGCACAACATCCCCGAAGGGCTGGCCGTTGGCGTGGCCTTTGGCGCGGCCGCCCAGATGGGCACACCCGACCTGGCGCTGCTGGCGTCCGCCGTCGCGCTGGCCATCGGCATTGGCCTGCAAAACTTCCCAGAGGGGATCGCGGTTGCCATGCCGCTGCGCCGCGAGGGGATCGGGCGCTGGCGCGCCTTCTGGTATGGCCAACTCTCGGCGGTGGTGGAACCCTTTGCCGCTATGATCGGCGTGCTGGCGGTCGTGTTGGTGCGGCCCATCCTGCCCTACGCGCTGGCCTTTGCGGCCGGAGCCATGATCTATGTCGTGGTTGAGGAGTTGATCCCCGAATCACAGATGAGCAAGCGCACCGACCTCGCCACCTCCGCCACGATGTTAGGCTTTGCGGTCATGATGTGGCTCGATGTGGCGCTGAGTTGACGCGCCCAATGCGATAATTGCTTACTACATTTCCGCCCCAAAACCAGTAGGCTGTGAGCAACAACATTGCTCAGCCTGATCACCTCATCCTGGCGGGGGGTGTGGCATCCAGGCGTTTAGCCATAGACCACGGCGGACATGCGTATCCGCCCGGCAGGTATGCGCCTACATGAACCGGCCCCTGCCATTGAGTTATCACCGAGGAATACAATGAGTCCAAAGACCAAAGTCCAAGGCATGGGCGCGGTCGTACACAGCCGCGGGGTTGCCTTCCGTGTCTGGGCGCCCAACGCCGAAAAAGTCTCTGTAATTGGGGATTTCAACGACTGGAACCCCACACGCTCGCCGATGGAATCCGAAGGCAACGGCTACTGGTATCGCAATATGACAAGCGCCCAGGTGGGCCAGCAGTACCTCTTCCACCTGACCACCCCATATGGCGAGTTCAACCGCATTGATCCCTATGCCCGCGAAGTGACAAACTCAATCGGGAATGCCATCATCCACGATCCGCACTTCGACTGGGAAGATGATCACTTTACACCGCCCAACTGGAATGAAACCATCATCTACGAGATGCATATTGGTTCCTTTAGTGAAGATGCCGACGAGACGCCCGGCACATTTGACAAAGCCCTGACCCGGATCGACCACCTCCAACGGCTGGGCGTCAACGCCGTGCAGATCATGCCCATCGCCGAGTTTGCAGGCGACCGCTCCTGGGGTTATAACCCGGCCCACATCTTCGCCGTCGAAAGCGCGTATGGCGGCCCCAATGCCCTCAAGAACTTTGTCAAGCGGCTGCATCAAGAGGGCATCGCCGTACTCCTGGATGTGGTTTACAACCACTTCGGCCCCGGCGACCTGCACCTCTGGCGCTTCGACGGGTGGAGTGAACACGATGGCGGCGGCATCTACTTTTACAACGACTGGCGCGGTAATACCCCCTGGGGCCACAACCGCCCTGATTATGGTCGCGGCGAAGTACGCCAGTTCATCTACGACAACGTCAAGATGTGGATGGAAGAGTATCATATGGACGGGCTGCGCTTCGACGGAACCGCCTATATCCGCACCGTCGAAGGGCCGGGGGGCAAAGAACTGACAGACGGGTGGGGCTTGATGCAGTGGATCAACCGGGATATGACCGAGCAACACCCCGGCCACATCCTCATTGCTGAAGACCTGCAGGGGAACGAGTGGGTGACTAAACCCGTGGAAGAAGGCGGCGCAGGCTTCCATGCCCAGTGGGATGCGGCCTTTGTACACCCCATCCGCGACGTGGTAACAGTGACCGACGATGCCCAGCGCTCAATGCTGGCCATTGCCAAAACCATTGAGCATCAATACAACGGCGACGCATTCCGGCGCGTCATTTACAGCGAATCGCACGACCAGGTGGCTAATGGCAGGGCGCGCGTTCCGCAAGAGATCATGCCTGATGCCCCCACCAGTTGGTATGCCCAAAAGCGATCCACCCTGGCGGCAGCCCTGGTCTTCACCGCACCGGGCATCCCCATGCTCTTCCAGGGGCAGGAATTCCTGCAAGGCGACTGGTTCCAGGACAATGTACCACTGGATTGGGATCAACTGGAGGAATACCAAGGGATCGCGCGCCTCTATCGCGACCTGATCCGGTTGCGGCTCAACCGCCACAATACCACCCGCGGGCTGACAGGGCAGCACGTCCATGTACATCACGTTAACGACGCCCAAAATGTCGTCACCTTCCGCCGCTGGGATCAAGGAGGGCCAGGCGATGACGTGGTGATCGTCGCCAACTTCGCCAACGCGACGGTGGAAAACTATCAGGTCGGCTTCCCAGCGGAGGGGTTGTGGCAGGTGCGCTTCAACGGGGACTCACGCTTCTACAGCAAAGATTTCAATGACTACGCAGTCCCTGCCGTCACCGCCGAAGCAGGCGACTACGATGGCCTGCCCGCCCACGGCACAATCAACGTCGGCCCCTACAGCGTCGTCATCTATTCACAGGATAGGGAGTAGTCAGCCATACTAGACTCGCTCCTCTTAGGTCTGTCTGTGTCTTTGGGGGGACTGATAAGTGCCGGGCACTGTTCTAGAGCTGATCGCCAACCGATTCCAGCCGTTGATAGCCACGATTGCCCAACCCCCTCATGGCCTGCACTGCCCCTGGTGCGACGTCTGAATATGAAATTCGGGACTCCATATGAGATCGCCTTTCCGTTGATCAAACGAATTACGCTCTGTGCAGTGGATCGATGCTGTACGCTTCTATCCGCTACGGATCAGTATGCTCGTCCTTCACACTATCGCGCATGCGGATATGATCTTTGCGCCCGCGCAAAGACGGCTCCGCAGAATCGCGCTAGGTTGGAGACGGAAGAGGGCGTGTGCATGAACGCGCGTGGCTGTGCTCAAGCGTAATGGTTCCCATAAAATACACGGAAAGGCAAACCATGGAGATTCTAGAGGGTGTGCAATACGATACGGATTTTGTCGACCAAACCGTCGGTGCAGTAGTGGCCTCCGACTATCGGATAGCCGATGTTTTTAGCCGCTATGGCATTGACTATTGCTGCGGTGGGGATCAGACTGTAGGCCAGGCCTGTGCGGAGAAGGGTATCACCCCCCACACACTAAGGGAAGAGATTGTACAGGTAACCAAAAGCAGCGGACCAGCCGAGCTATACAATCAGTGGGCGTTGGATTTTCTGGCCGATTACATCGTCTACCAGCATCACGCCTACACCAAAAACATGATCCCCCGAATCGCGGCGATGGTCGAGGCAGTCGTCGCTGTCCACGTCGAACAGCACCCCGAGCTTCACGCCATCAACGCCAACTGGCAGGCCGTCAGCGGGGAACTCGTCATGCATATGCAAAAAGAGGAATTGATGCTCTTCCCCTATATCAAACGGCTCGTCCGCAGCGAGCAAGAGGGCACGCAGATTCAGCCACCCAAGTTTGGATCCGCCGCAGACCTTATTCAGAAGATGGAAGACGAACACCAATCCACGGGGGACCAACTGAGGGCGCTCGAAGAACTGAGCAACGGCTTCACGCCTCCGGCAGATGCCTGTAACACCTTCGAAATGCTCTACTTCTTTCTGAAGGAATTCCAGGAGAAGACCATCGAGCACGTGCATCTAGAGAACAACATCCTCTTCCCCAAGGCGATCGCGCTGGAAGCACGCTTGGCATAAGCCTCTCCCACACCGGCTGCCCGTTGTCGGGGACGGCGTGAACATCGATTTTGAAAAAGGGGCGTAGGGGCAGAGTCACACAGCGTGGAGACGGCTCTGGTCTGCTACTCTGCACCCTACGCCCCACGCTCTACTCCCCTTCTACCACTGGCAGATACAGGTCAAACGGCTGCGGGATTCCGGCCCAGAAACCGCTCGTCAAGTGCAGCCTCCCCGTGGGATCAGCAGGCCCGGCGATACCTTCCCCCACAGTCATATAGAGGCGCAGATCACCGGCAACGACAGGATGGCCGCCCCCTATCACCATGCGCTCCACGGTGTGGACTTGGGCGGCGGCGGTGCAAAGTAGGATCAGCGTCAGCCCAGTGGCGATCCAGCCAAGTATCCGGTGCGACGGGACATCTACACGCTTTGGAGACATGACATCCCCCTAGCTGTGTCCCAGGCGCAGCCGCACCCAGGCGATATGGACAACACCCTTGGCTGAGAACGAGAGGGCAAAGCGCACCTGCAGCGGCCCCTGATCTGCTCCCAATACGACATTGGCAGGGGTCAGTGTGACCGTGGCGGGCGTCGTACTTCTGAGTTCGTCCACGGAGAGCAGCAACGATTCAGTAGTATCGATGCCCGTGCCTCTGTCCAGCGAGACTTCAGTAATAGCGATAGCAGGGTTGCTAACTTGGTACTGAAACTGGAGTTCTTCCACGGTCACATTCTGCCCAAACAGTACAACCGGAATCGTCAGAGGGATATAAAGCTCGTCCGTCCCGGCGTTCCTTTCGAGTTCGATCGCACCCGACGACATCGGACGGACAGTCAGATCGTTATACCAACGATCCACCCAGCCGACCCCTGCGTTGCCTGGGATAAATACATAGGAATCATCGCTGCTCTTGTACCCGCGCGCCTGGACAAAGTCCGGCGTGTAGACACCGGCCCCGTTGGCGGAGAGCGAGTCCGCGACCAACCCGTATTCCTGTCCTATCGCCAACAGGCCGCGCATCCCCTCTTGTGCACCATTGTTGACTACGCGCAAGGCATAGCCCTCACTCCCAATCGGCGGCGACCCCATGATCATGGCCCCCGGAAGCACGCTAAACGCATACGGGCTGGGGCGTAGCGGCTGGCGAGGCAGCACCGTGCCGTCTACCTGCACCTGCAAATAAAGCGCCTGTGAAAACAAGCCCGGCGTCAACGCCAGCCTGCTGCCCAAAGGTAGATGAAACAATCCCTCCGTGACTAAGACATCCGCATGGTTTTCCGGCCCCCACTGCAGCGCCCCGCCATCGGACGCATCCCAAAGCGAAGCCTGCATATGAACACGCGTGGACAGCGGCGACCCTGCGCCGTTGGTCAGATACCCCTGATAGTTGAGGATGGTAGGCGGCTGCGCCAGCACCCATTCCTCTGGCACAGTTTCGCCTGATACTGCCTCCGCTATCCCAGGATCATCTGCCAGATGCCCACTGACCGGCGAGCGCACCGGCGGATCAGCACCGCCCATCTGGGCCGCCACCGCATAGGGAATGACCATCGCACACACACCGATCAAAACAAGCAGCACAACGCCACGACGCCGAGACCCCCTCGGAGAAATCTCGTTCATAGGAACCCCCTTCCAAATCTCTGATCTGGTTCAACAAAGATAGCAGCAGTGTAGCGATCGAGAGTGGATGTCCAGAGGTTGTCTCGCGCGTTGTGGGCGTCATGTCCGCAGCGGGGGCAGGTCAGGCTTGTACGACTAATCCAAGTTGCGCCAATACCTGCGCCACCTCAGCCTTTTCCTGTTCTGTCACCCCGGTGATCGGCGGGCGCACCGTAGCATGACACAACCCGATCTGTGCCATCGCCTCCTTCACTACGGATACGTTGTTACCGTTGAGATGGCGGGCGCGCAATTCTTCGAAGGCGCGCACCGCGGCCCAATGCCTCATGGCCTGCGCCGTGTCGCCCTGATCTAGCGCGGCCAGCATGCCCAATGAATGGTCGGCGGTTAAGTTGACCAGCCCAGACGTAAACCCGCTTGCGCCACCGGGCCAGAAGAAAGGCGCCCAGGATTCCGCCAGCCCACACACCCAAGTGATCCGGTCAGCGCCCACCGCATGGACTGTGCTGGCAAACTGAAGCGGGTTCGCTACTGCATACTTTATGGCGATAAAGTTCTCACACTGATCCGCCAGCCGCGCCAGCGTAGACGGGTTGAGTGAGGCATCGCGCAGGTAAGGCACGATCCCTATGTCGGGCACAGCATCGGCAATGGCCTTGTGATAGGCCAGCCATCCCGCATCCGACTTGTACGGGTGTACCGGCTGATGCACCATCACCGCTTGCGCGCCGTGCGCTGCGGCATGGCGCGCCGCCTCCGCCGCGGTCTGTGCGTCATAGCCCACACCGGCCACGATCAGCGCGCGGTCACCCACTGCCTCTGTCGTGGCCTCCAACTCGCGGCGCTGCTCGGCCGCGGTGAGCGAATAGAACTCACTTGTATTGCCATTAGGCGTCACCACGCGAACGCCGCCTTCCACCATGCGCACCAGAAGACGGCTGTAGGTGTCAAAGTCGGCGCTGCCATCGGGGTGGAACGGCGTCACCGGGATAGCGATGACGTCACGTAACTGCTGCTGGATCGTCTCCAGCGGCATCAGATCGACGGGCATAGTTCCTCCTTCTGAGATGTTCTGTGTGGATTGGGTTCCGTAGGTTATAACACGCCGCGCGGGGCGCGTCAATCAGAGGATCGACTGGCCTCACCTCGTCGCCGGAAACACTTTCTTTGAGAAATGCGCGGCCAACGAGTACACTATAGATGTCTCATTCCTAGATTCAAAGCTCCCCACCACACGCTTAGAAAGTGGCAGTCACTGTGAAGATCACCAAGTTGGAAACATTCCTGGTCAAACCGCGCTGGCTCTTCCTCAAGATGCACACCGACGAAGGATTGGTTGGCCTGGG
>CAZYQJ010000150.1:0-9555 GCA_964649925.1 uncultured Litorilinea sp. | reverse complement strand
GAGAATGCTCGCACTCATCATTCTTAGTACCCCTTGCCCTGCATCAGCCCTGTAACATCCTCGAAGACGATAGCTTCGACCCCGATCAGTGGCTTGGCGTAGACCTGGGCATCGTTACGGACCCGTCTCGCTGGTGCGGCAGGGAACGTGAAGTATAGTTTAGCATACTTGGCTCATCAGGTAATCACCATGACGGGGATTTCTGTTGGGCATCAAGTATGGTGGGCAAGTTACTATATCGATTTTGAACGCCGTCACTCGACGGTGTGTTGGCCAAACCTTTGCGGCGATCCATGCACTGTTCGCCCGGTTTGCAGACGACAGGGGGACCGCGTTGGCCTGACCCCTCCTGGGGCCGCTGGCCACCCGTGGACGGTGAGCGGGAAAATCACGCCAGTGCTTCGGTTCGAGTGCGGGCATAGTCGGCGCCAATATCGCTAAAGATGCTCAGCGCTTGCTCCAGGTGTGCGCCCCGTTCGGCTGTGCCCAGTGGCAGATGTCTTCCCCACTCATAATGAGCCAATCCGTGCTCAAAGGGCATCGCCAGTCGTTCGGCCTGAGCCAAGCTGGTCTGCCACGCTTGATACGCTTTGCCCTGGTGACCCATCAGCCACGCCAGCGTGCCCTGCCAGAGCCAGACGCGTGGACGGCCCACCGCAAAGCTGCGCGCAAAGCGCTGCAGCACGTTTACAGCCTGATGGGCCGCTTGCTGCGCGCTGCCCGTACGACCGGCGTCGCTCTCTGCCAGGGCCAGCAACACCTCGGCCGTACAGGCGTAGCCTTCCAGCGTATAGGCGGCATTGGGCGTTGACTGCATCATCCGCTGTAGGGTTTGCTCCGCCAACCGCCGGGCTAGTTCCTGCTCACCCTGGCGCCAGTGGGCCAAGGCGAGAATGCCGTGGGTCCAAATCTCGTTGGCCTGTCCAATCTTCTCTACCGGCAGCGTGCTGATGGTGGCTAACAAGCGAATGGATTTCTCGGTCTGGCCAAGCCGGAGAACGCATTGCGCCTGGCCCGCCAGGCCGGGCACTTCGTACTGTGCATCGCCCGCGGCCCAGCGCTGCCGAATCGAGGCATTCACCTCCTGGTAGAGCTGCTGGCTGCGCCGAAAGTTGCCCTGCAGGTAGGCTGCTGCACCTAACAAGCCCACCACTTCTTCCCAGCGCGGCCGCTCGCCGACTGAGGCGGCTGTATCCGCGGCGCGCTCCAGCACCGTCTGCGCCCGTGCCCACTGCCCGATCCCCAACCGGTAGATGCCCAGCAGTTCCAGCGCCCATGCCAGCGCCTTGGGATTGGCTACCTGTTCGGCAGTCGCCAGGGCCAGGCGGCTGTAGCGCTCGGCCAGGCTATGCCAGGGGATGGACCCGGCTGTGACGCACCCGATGGCATAGGCGCGCACCAGTTCAGGGGATGGACCGGCCTGTTCACCCAGGTTGAGGGCCTGCAGCGCGGCATGTAGACTATGGGCGGGTAGATTGTCCAGAAAGTAGACTCGGCCCAATATCTCGTAGGCACGGGAACCGACCAGCCGCGCTGTGCGCGCCTGCCCATCCTGCTGCCGCCGCGACACCGGCCCGATGCGCTGCCGAAGCTGGGTCACGGCTTGCCTCGCTAGCGCCCCAGTGAGTTGCCCTGCGGTTTGGGGCGCAGGCCGGTGCAACTGCGCCACCGCCTGTTCCAGATAGCGGCGGCTAGGATCGATCTGGCCGAGAACCCAGTAAATCTCCCCCAGTTCACAGGCCCAGGCCGCGCGGCGCAAGCGATGAGCGTCCATCTCCTCGCGGGGCCAATCTGTAGACGCCTCCCCCTGTTCTAGGGCATGGGTATAGAGGTCCACAGCCTCCTGCAGCCGGTTGGTCGTGCGCAAGAAGATGCCCAGCCCCTCCACATAACCATCGGCGGTCGCCCAGTCACCCAGGCGCATGGCGCAGCGGTAGCCCGCCTGCAGGTTGTCCAACTCTTGTTCGATCTCTGCCAGCGTAACTTCCTCCGCTTTGAGCAGCCCGTCGCGACGATCGGCAATGAACGCTGCATAGCAACGGCTGTGACGCCGATGCACATCCTGCAGATCGGGCCGCTTTTGCAACTGTTGGCTGGCATAGTGGCGCAGCAGTTCGTGCATCTCATAGCGGTCATAGCTGTTGCGCCACAACATGGCTTTATCCGCCAAGCCCAACAGCAGTTCACGCGTCGCCCCTGCAACCTGGATCGCCATCTCGCGGCGAAAGCCGCCTTCAAAGACCGAGAGCTGGCAGAGCACAGCCTGCTCATCTGGCGTCAGCTGAGACCACGCATGGGTCAAGACGGCATGCAAATTGCGGTGGCGTTCGGGCAGTCCTGCCAGGGTCGTTGCGGGCAGATCCATTGCCTGGGCCAAGTCTTGGGCGATCTCCTGGCAGGAGAGCAGCCGGACCGAGGCGCCCGCCAGCAGCGCACCCAGCGGCATCCCTGCCACCAGGCGACAGATGGCGGTAATATGGGCGCGGTCTTCGGGGGCGAGATGAAAGTCCGGATCCACGCGGCTGGCGCTGTAGATAAAAAGCTTGACGGCATCATACCCCTCGATCCGCCTTTCGCCTTCCGGCGGAAAGTCCAACCCCTCGACCAGGATCGACCACTCCTCGGGCAGTCTCAGACGCTCGCGCGAGGTGACCAGCAGTTTGAGATGGGCTGTGCCCTGCAGCAGTTCCACCAGCACAGGGCCAGCCTCTGTCAGGTGTTCAAAGCTATCCAGGATGAGCAGAAGACGCTTATCGGCCAGGTAGTTGAGCACTTGTGACTTCGGATCGGCACCCTCGCTCAAAGTTGGGTGCAGGGCATTGGCCAGGACTGACATCAGGTGCTCGGGCTGCTGTACACCGGCCAGGGGCACAAAGCAGATTCCATCAGGAAAGAGGTCTGCACATTCCTCAGCTACCTCCACGGCTAGACGGGTCTTGCCCATGCCGCCCAGGCCTATCAGGGTGAGGAGACGCTGCCCTTCCACGCGCAGAGCCTGGCCGATGCGCCGCAGTTCGCGCTGGCGGCCGATACACGGGATCGAGAGGCCGGGTCGCGCCGTGAGCGGGGCCGCCTGGGGCGCGGTCGGGATCAGGGCAGCCGGCGGTTGGGTACGGATCGTCTCGGCCAGCCGCATCGTTTCGGCGCTTGGCTCCATGCCGTCCTGGGCCAGTGCAGTACAGAGTTCGGCATAACAGGCCAAAGCCGCGTCGGTCTGGCAGCGCTGGACATGCAGCCGCATCAACTGCCGGTACGGCTCCTCGTTCAACGGCTCAACCGTGATCCAGCGTCGGGCGAGGCTGTGGGCCTGCTCCGCCTGATCGGTCTGCACGGCGTAATCCAGCAGCGCCGCACACACATGCAGCGCATCCCGCTGCAGATGCGTGCGCACAGTCTGCAGCCACTCCTCAAACGGATCGCTGTCGCGCAGGCTGAACTGGGCCAGGAACGGTCCCTCATAGAGCGCGACCGCCTGCTGCAATCGCTCAACCTGACCGTCACTGAAGTCGGATGCGGCAGCAGGCAGTGGGTTCGCTTCGGCCAGCAGCCGCCGGAACTCGGCAACATCTAGCCGAAAGGCGCTCGCTGGGTTGAACTGCAGTTCCTTGGCGCTGCGCAGCAGGAAGGGCGGCTGCACCTGTGCATCGCGCAGGGCTTTGCGCAGGTTGGCAAGCGCTTGGCGCAGGTTGGCGAGCGCCCGGCTGTGTGGCGAGTCCGGCCAGAGCAGATAGGCCAGATACTCGCGGCGGTGGGGCGCATGGGCTTCCACCGTCAGATAGGCCAGCAGGGCACGGACTTTATCCGATTCGAAATCTTGGATCGGCTCACGGTCGAGTTGGGCGCGAAATGAGCCAAAGAGTGAAAGGTGTAATGTGGGCATGAGGGGGCACTCCTTGCGATTTCCTTGCGCTCACCTGCTATACCCGACACCATCGGCAGGCACGCCGCGGATATGCGCAGCTTCAAACGAGTCCCCTGATGATTGGAGCGGGAACGGGGATGAGCAGAAGTTTCCCGATTATACCTGCTCGCGGCGTGCCTGACAATCACCCATGCTCGCCCCCCGCAGGGAGTGTCCGATGGAGAGCCGACGACTCCGCAATCACGCAGAACAAGCAGCGGCGCAGTGGCTGGTGGCGCAAGTGCGGTCAAGCGATGCGCACAGGTCGTCCGGCTGGGGGATGGAGCCGGTCACGCCGGTGGATGGCAGCGCTCCCGATGCCAACGCAGCCACCTGGATAGGGGTCTTTGAGGATCATGAACTGGTGGGCTGCCTGCGCCAGAGCGGGCGGGTGGACGGCCAGTTTGAATTAGAGACGCTGCACCGGCTGCCCCGTTTCTTAGCACAGGAGCCGCACACGGTGGAGATCACCCGGGTGGCGGTACGGCCAGGCAGCGCTGAGGGGGACATACTCACAGTGCTGTTCCAGTTCAGTATGGCCTATGGCCGCGCTCACGGCCACAGCTATCACTTTACCACCGGTCCCTATCCCCGGCCAGGCAAGCTCTATGTGGACGTGCTGGGCATGCAACTGCACGGCAAGCCGTTGCATCAGGCTGGGGTGGACGGCACACCACTGTATCTCTACTACCTGGACCTGCGCCGATAAGTCAGGGCAGCCGTTGCTGTCTTGCTACCTCAGCGAAGCAGTTGTCTTCGATGGTTCACCGACGCTTTCTTTAATCACACAAGGAGGAACTGAATGTCACTCCCCCACAGCCAGGCCACCCTATCGTGGCGCTATGTATTGATGTTCGTGTTGCTTTCCCTGCTCATGGTGGGAAATGGGCTTGTCTTTGGCCTGACGACCGCCCACGCGCAAGATGGGACGGCGCTCAAGCACATCGAAGCTGAAGAGGTAACGCTTGCGGATTTTGAAGCCACAGGCTCCTTTTCCAACGAGTATCTGGAGGTACAGGTCAACGACCGCGGCCAGTTTGTGATCCTCACCACCGGCGGTGATCCCGATGTCGAAGGAGACGAGAATAAGGTTCTCCTGTATCCATATCCAATCTATGAATCCCCGGCAAACGACGCCGACATTTGGTCCTCCTACACCACCTTTCGCCGCAGGACGGACAATGGCGGTCACCGCTATACACCCACACACCATTGGGAGGTACACCCTCGCACATCCACCCGCTTCTCTTCCGAGTCTGCTACGACACGATGGGAGTTGGGCAGGTGTAGCGTTACTGTCGTCCAGACTCTGTCCTTTATGACCAATCCCTTCACCAATCGGAAGGACATGGTGAAGATCAGGTATTTAATCGATTACGAACCGGACACTGGGGTTCCCAGTTGCCCACTGTTGCCCAGGCCGCATACGCTTGGGGTGCGACTGCTGCTCGACACCATGATCGGCGATAATGATTACGCGCCCTTCTTCATTCCAGGGATTGGCCACTCTGCGCTGCAACATGACTTGCAGGGCGATGCCATCCCGCCCTGGTTCCGGGTCTTTGAGTCCCCGGATTTCGCGCCCGACTCGCTGCAGGCCATGGGCTATTTCTTGGGCTTGGCTGAGACCTCTTCCCTGCTGGCTCCCAGCCGGTTTGTCATCGCCAACTGGGGTGATGCCTACGCCCCGCCGCCACTCAATCCGCCCATGCCCTGGGATCCTGGGAACAGCAGTGTTTGGGAGATTCCGGTGACGGAAGGTCTCCCACACGGGGATAGTGCCGTCGCCATCTACTGGACTGGAATCGACCAGTGGTTGGACGTGTGGGCATTTGGTTATGGGTTGGCGCGCCAGGGCGGCGGCACTCACTGGGAGGATGCTCCCCAGACCGTGGGTGACGATTCTACCTTCGGCAGCGTGATTTGGATTAACAACACTGGCGATCGGCCTTACACTGGAGGCACCAGCAGTATCTACCTGCCGGGTGGTATGAAAGTAATCTACAACCCGAGGGCAGCCGGTACAAACGATGAGGTCTATACCCAGCCCATTGGCGACGTGCAGCCCGGCGAGGTGGCGCAAGTCAGTTGGCAAGTGGAGGTGACCGGCGGCCCCGGCACCTACGAATACACCACCGTCGCCGAGTTCACCAGCGGCGAGCGCTTCACGACCACCAATCAGGTCGTGGTGCAGGAGACGGTGGGCTTTGAGCAGAGTGGCTATACGGTCTCGGAAGACGCGGGCGCCGCCACCATCACGATTCAGCGCATCAACCTTGGCGATGGACCGATCACCGTCGACTACAGCACGGCGGATGGCACAGCCACGGCCAACAGCGACTACACGCCCCTAAGCGGCACGCTCACCTTTGCGGCAGGGGAGGAAAGCCAGTTGCTTTCGATCCCCATCGTCGACGATGACGAGCAGGAACAGGTCGAGACGATCGTGCTCACGCTGACGAATCCCACGGGCGGCGCTGCCATCCTGGAGCGGGGCGAGGTGACGCTGACCATCGTGGACGATGATGCCATCCAGGAGCCCACCCCCGTTTTCCTGCCGCTGCTACAAGCGGACTGACGCGTAGCAGCATGCCAGGGTGAATCGAAGCCAGAGACGACGAACAAGAAGGAGGCTCACACGTGGGACCGCTACAACGATGGCATGGATATACAGGCCGGTTGTCACTTATCTGGTTCATCGTCGTTCTCTGGCTTCTATACCCATTCCCACTCGCAGCACAGAGCCAGGAGCGGCTCTACGTTCCTCTCGCCCCCAGCTATGCACAATTGGACCTTCCAGGCCAAATCCTCTTCACGTCCATGCGTGACGGGAACGCTGAGATCTATGTCATGGATGCCAATGGCGACAATCTGATCAATCTCAGCCAACATCCTGCGCTCGATGTCATGGCGCGTTGGTCGCCCGATGGTCGTCAGGTTGCCTTCGTGTCAAAGCGCCATGACGCCAATGGCGGCGCTGAGGTCTATATCATGAACGCCGATGGCTCTGATGTTCGGCGGCTGACATACTCGGAGATCGCGGCCATCACGCCCAATTGGTCGCCCGATGGCAAGCGCATTGTATTCGCGCAGGTGGTGGGTGTCACCGATCCCGATGACCCATTTCCTCTGCTGACCGAACTCTATTCGGTCAAACTCGACGGGTCAGACCGCACACGCCTGACCTTTACGGGACCGCCATACTATCAGCGCCACATCTTTCTTGAAACGCCTTCATGGTCCCCCGATGGCTCGCGAATACTGATGACGAGCGTGATCGCCTATTCAGGCTATGCTATCATTAACCTCGTCACGGCGAAACCGGGTGAGCAGGAGTTAGAAGATGTCGACTTTGGTATAGAAGAGGGAAATCCACCTCCTCAGGCCCA
The DNA here is from genome assembly GCA_964649925.1 of uncultured Litorilinea sp. Classification (GTDB taxonomy): domain Bacteria; phylum Chloroflexota; class Anaerolineae; order Caldilineales; family Caldilineaceae; genus QEUY01. Next base: position 2,265 of record CAZYQJ010000150.1, on the reverse strand, counting down.
ACATGCTTCCTGGTCGCCGGATGGCAGTCAAATTGTCTTCTCGACGGTGGATTTTTCTGGAAGGGTTGCGACGGGCATCAACGTATTCACACTTGCAACCCAGGAAAGGCACTATTTAACCGACAAGGTGGGCGATGCATATCCGACTTGGTCGCCGGATAGCGCCCACATTGCATTCACGTCTGTGGTCGATGAGCAGGCTGACATCTATGTCATAAGCACGGATGGCCCTCATCCAGTTCGAATCACCACCCATCCTGAAGCCGACTTTGACCCCGATTGGCATTAGAAGGGCGTACCGCCTATAACGCCTTTGGTTACGGGAGGGTTTTTGGGATGTCTACGGCTACCGGCTGGTGCGCGAGCCGCGGCGGCTGTGGCGGCGCTATATCCTGCTTAACCCGCAGTACGTCTATCTGGTGACGCTACGCGCCATCAGTTATCGCAGCGCATCCACCGGTCGGTCTGGGCGACAGCGAGTTACTGAAAGGACGAGCGATTGTGACCCTCGACCAACAGCATCTCCCCAATGTAGTCATCATCATCTGTGACGACCTTGCCTGGGGCGATCTCGCTTGCCATGGCAACCCCGTCACCCACACGCCCAACCTGGACCAACTGCACGCTAAGAGTAGCCATCTCACCCGCTACTGCAGCGGCCCTCTCTGTTCCCCGGCCCGGGTCAGCCTCTTGACGGGGCGCTATCATCTGCGTACCCGAGTGTTGGATACGTACTGCGGGCGCTCGATGGTGGATCCGGACGAACGCACGCTGGGTCACTACCTGCGTGCGGCGGGCTACCGCACCGGCGCCTTTGGCAAGTGGCACCTGGGCGACTGCTATCCGCTGCGCGCCATCGATATGGGTTTCGAAGAGACGCTGATGCACAACGCGGGCGGCATTGGCCAACCCGGCGATCATCCGGACAACTTCGCCCGCTGGCATGACAGCAGTTACTTTGACCCTGTCCTATATCACAATGGTAAACCGAAACAGTACAGCGGCTATTGCACTGACATCTTCACCGATGCCAGCCTTGCCTTTATCGAAACACATCAGCACGAATCGTTTTTCATCTATCTAGCCACCAACGCGCCCCATTCTCCCCTGCTAATCGGCGATGAATGGGCCGACCGCTACCGGCAGATGGGCATCAACGACACCCATGCTCGGCTCTATGGCATGGTCGAGAACATTGACATGAATGTCGGCAGGGTGCTGTCCAAGTTGGAGGAACTCGGGCTGGCGGACAATACCATTGTCCTCTTTACGAGCGATCACGGCCCCTGTGGATCGGCCCGCAACCGCAGCGCCCCATCGGGAGAGCAGGACCGCTTTAACGCCGGTTTGCGCGGGATCAAAGGCACGATGTACGAGGGAGGCGTCCGGGTGCCGAGCCTGTGGCGCTGGCCCCGACAGTTTGAAGGTGGCCGTGACATCGATGCCGTTGCCCATCCGATCGACATCCTGCCTACGATCCTCTCCGCCTGTGGGGTTCCCTTGCCCACGGATCGGGAGATCGATGGCGCGGATCTGCTGCCTCTCCTCAGCGGCCAGATTGCGCCGGAGACGTGGCCGGAACGGCGGATTTTCATGCAGTGGCACCGCGGCGATGTGCCGATACGCTATCGCAACTATGCCGTGATCACCCAGCAGTATAAATTGACGCGACCGCACGAGTCGCAGCCAGATGAACTCTATGACCTCGCAGCCGATCCATTTGAACAGCACGACATCGCCGCCCGCCAGCCGGAACTCGTTCAGCAACTGCGCAATGCATACGACGGCTGGCTCGACCACATGGCGACGACCCGCGGGATCGGCACCTTTGATCCGCCGCTGATCCAGATCGGCGCGCTGCCCGACACGCCGACGCTGCTCACGCAGCAGGATTGGCGCATCATTGGGGAGGAAGGCTGGGCCCGCCATGACATCCGCGGCTACTGGGGGGTGCAGGTGACCCAGCCTGGGTCGTACGAGATCCGCCTTCAATTTACGCCGGAGGTACCCGCCGGTGTTGCCTATCTCCGCGTCAATGACCAGGTCTTGAGCCAGCCCATGGAAGCGGGCCAGACCTTGTGCACCTTCTCGGCGCTTCACCTGGTCTCAGGGCCGGGCCGGATCGAGGGTTGGCGCGAACTGCTCACGCCCTGGCCACCTGCGCTGTACAATCGCTATGTACCCGCCCTCTACATCCATGTTTCTGGGCCTCAGCGGTAGCCTGCGGTGCGGAGGGGGACCACCTGCGAGTTGTCATAGCGCGCA
>CAZYQJ010000149.1:0-9590 GCA_964649925.1 uncultured Litorilinea sp. | reverse complement strand
ATTCCAACAGCAAAGCGCCTAGAGGCGGCGCCAGCAGCATGTTGATGCCCTGCTCGGTCTGATTCATACCACCCACGCGCGCCAACTGAGCGGGCGGGACCATCAGGGTGGTTGAGGATTGCACAGCGGCAAAATGGAACGTTCCGGCTAACGAACGGATAAAGGTGATGGCGTAGATGTGCCAGACGGTAATGGCGTCTGCCCAAAAGAGGAGCATCAGCGCCGCCGCGCCCAATGCGCCCACGCCGTCGGCGAGCATGATGATCGTGCGTCGCGGCCAGCGGTCGACCAGCACGCCCGCGAACGGGCCAAGCAGCACCCCGGGCAGGATCGCCATGAGGGTGGCTGTCGCCAAGACGGTGGCGGAATCCAGCGATCGTGCCAGCCACCATGTAATCGCAAACTGGGCAATGTTACTGCCGATCAGCGAGACTGCCTGCGCGCCGAAGAAGACGATAAAGCGTCGCTGCCAGTGGTCCATCTCTGAAATTGTCGTGTCGTCAGTCAAGGTAACGCTCCTGATTCCGGCAGAACCATATGATTATATCGGGCCCTCATCACCCCTCTGCGCATCCAGGCTGTCACACTATACCATCAGCAGGAGGGGGCTGTCATCACTCTTCTAGTACGAGTTCGCCCTGCCTGTTGTCGCGGCAGTGCTTAGCCGGTACAATCATCCATCATAGGCCAGGCGTGTTCCGTCGTCTGGATAGGCCAGCCACACGGGTTGTACGGAATTGGTTCAAGATTGAGGAGCAGTCCCTTGCGTTTGTCAATGACACCGATGGCGTCCCCTGCCAGCCATATCAACCTGGACGATCTACGCAGCCAGTTGACGCGGCGTATGGCCCTTCTGTTCAGCCTGGTGGCGGGCGTGGTCGCCTGGGCGCTGCTGCCCGGCAGCGGTTTTTCACCCCTGGCATGGGGATTTGCGCTGATCCTGGTTGTGATGAGCCTAACTGCGCTTGTGCTGGAGCCGCGCGCCCCGCTGGCGGCGCGGTTTGTGCTGGTCAGCGGCCCAACGCTCATACTTGCCTTGGGGATGGTCGTTCTTCCGGCCCCGTGGTTTCCCTTTCTGGGACTGATCCCCGTCATGCTGGGCGCTATGCTCATCACAGGCAGCGAGGTGGTGATCGGCGTTATCTTGACCGGCGTGGCTTTTTGGCTAATGCCGCCGATGGCCGGGTATGCGCCGGGATCGCTGGCGGCGGTGATGGCACTGAGCGTAGGGATGGCCTGGCTGATCCGGCACAGCCTGTATACAGCGCTCCAGTGGGCATGGAGCAGCGAGCAGCAGGCGGCACAACTGCTGGACGAGGTGCGGAGCCACCGCGGGCAACTAAGCCAGATGCTAAAGTCCTATGCACTGGCGAACGCGCGGCTGCGGCGCGCCGAACGCGAGTTGATCATCGCGCGCAAACAGTCGGATGAGGCGCGGCGTATCAAGGAGCAATTTGCGGCCAACGTCAGCCACGAACTGCGCACACCGCTGAACTTGATCCTGGGCTTCAGCGAGATCATGTACCGCACGCCGGAGGTCTATGGTCCCCTGACCTGGCCTGCCAAGCTGCGCCGTGACATCTATCAGATTCATCGCAGCAGCCAGCATCTGTTGACGATGGTGGACGATATCCTATCGCTCTCGCGGCTGGAGATGGCGCGGTTTGACCTGCACACCGAACCTACCTCGATTGGCCAGCTTGTGGAGAATACAGTCGAGATCGTGCGTGATCTGTTTCACTCAAACGAAATTGGGCTGGTAGTGGAGGTGGCCCCGTCGCTGCCCACGGTAGTCGTCGACCCGACGCGCATCCGCCAGGTTTTGCTCAATCTGTTGAGCAATGCACTGCGCCACACCGAACGCGGCGAGGTGCGGGTGCGCGCCTGGTGCGATGATGAGGCGGTTACCGTGTGCGTATCAGACACCGGGCCGGGTATCGCGCCGGAAAAGTTGCCGCATGTGTTTGAGGAGTTCTATCAGGTCGATCTGTCGCTGCGCCGCAGCACCCACGGGGCAGGTCTGGGGTTGGCGATCAGCAAGCGTTTTGTGGAGATGCACGATGGGCGCATCTGGGTCGAGAGCGTGGAAGGGCAGGGCGCACGCTTCTATTTTACGATCCCGCTCCCAGACCGTTATGCGCCCTTGGCTCGTCCCCATGTTGAGCAGGTGTTGGAGATGGATCGACCGGCATCCAATGGCTGTGTGTTGGTCGTGGACCCGGACTCGCAGACGGCACGTCGCCTGGCGGGCTATTTGCAGGGATGGGATATTCTCCAGGTAGCGCAGCCCGAACAAGCATCCGCTGCCATCGCGCAGGAGACGCCGCGCGCGATTGTCCATAACCTGCGCCCCGGCGAACCTGTGCCGGACTCCCACTTTGCCAATGCGCCTGTACCTGTGATCCACTGCTGCCTTCCCAGCCGCGCATGGCTGACCGGGACGCGGCAGGTGGTGGCATGTCTTTCAAAACCGGTAACGCGCGAGCAGTTGGTGCGGGCGGTGCAGGAGTCTCCTGGAGTACATACCGTTCTCATCATCGATGACGACCGTGGTTTTTGCCAGTTGGTGAGGCGTCACCTGGAATCCGCAGGGTTGCCCATCACCTTGCAAGCGGCTTATTCAGGCGAGGATGGGCTGCAGATGCTCCATGACCAGCCGCCTGATCTGCTGTTGCTGGACCTGCTGCTGCCCGGGGTAAGCGGGTTCGATGTGCTGCGGACGTTGGGCGACCATCCTACGCTGAACCGGCTGCCGGTTGTGCTGTTGACGGCAACAACCGATGTCGAAGACAGCCTGTTTCAGCGTTCGGGAAAGCTGGTGGTGTCGAGTTCGACCGGCCTACAACCGCGCGAGGTGCTGCGGGGTATTGCCAGCCTAGTAACTGCGTTCGAGCCGCGGTATGGTACACAGCCGGTCTATCCAGCACCTATGCCGAGCAGGCCGGATGCTGGCGATGCCAGCCCGTCGCTATACGATCCCCAGTTGTTGCAGGGCGGCGAGTACGTCATCTCGACGGACCGGCTTGGCGAGAATGGACGCAGCCCCTAGCGAATAGGCGAGTTCCGGGTCGTGGAAGACAGAGCAGACGATGATGGGGATTGCCGCGGTTTCAGGCCAGGCCTTGAGCGTCTGCAACACCTCCCAGCCATCTGTGCCGGGCATCATGACGTCGAGCAGGATGGCGTCTGGTCGGGTGGATCGCGCCAGCCTCAGCCCTTCGACGCTGCTGCTTGCCGCAGTGACGCTGACGGCATGATCCTCCAAGAAGCGGGCGATGAGTTCGAGCAGTTCCTCGTTGTCGTCTATCACCAGCACCGTAGGCCCTTTGTCCGCAAAGCGCAAGCCGAGAATGACCTGCCCATCGGGACGCGGCTGTTCCCCGATACGCCAGCCCAGCCGAGAGGCCAGCGCGCTGGCGGCAGCGGGCAGATGGTCGAGCAGCGGGGTGGACACGTCCTCCAGGCGCAGACAGAATTCAATGGCTGCGCCGTCTTCGCGATGGGTGAGCGTTGCGCACACAGTACCAGCAGACGCGCGCTGGACGACTAGGCTTACGATGCTGGTCAGGATCTGTTGTACGCCTGGCTCAAAACTCCAGAACTGGACAGGGGAGGCAGGCGGTTCCAGGTGAAAATGGACGCCGCGGGCTTCACTCAGCCGCGCCACAGACCGGCTGGCGCGCATGAGACATTCACCCACATCTACCAGGCTCGGCGGTGTGTCCAGGCGTTCAACCTCGGCGTCAATACTCGACACGTCCCGCGCACCAGGGTGCAGGTTACGAGCGTCTTCCTGCTGCTGCCAGAGCGCCAGAGCGACGGTCTCGACGCCGCGGCGCAGATCGCGGTAGACCTGGCGTTCCGACACGGCCAACTCGCTGGCGGTCTCCTGGATGGTCAGTCCTTCCAGAAAGTGCAGGTGCATCAACTGGTGAAGGCGGGCGTGGGGGGAACGAAACGGTACCGGATCGCCTGGGTCCAGCGCTTCGATGGCGGCCTGTGCTGCCTGACGTAAGGCCGCGGCGCGGCTGGCTGTGGAGGTGGAATCAGGCGCGGGCCATTGGGCCGCCAATGGGTGCTGGTATAGATAGGGAATGTCAAAGAGGTGTTCCAAGACTTGGCGCACCTGTTCGATAAACGCATCGGGTACAACCGTCTGCATAGCTTCGTTCATATCTCTCAACCTGCCCGATATGTGTCAGGGTGGTGGCAGGTTTATGGCATAAATCGCTTGAAAGCGTTCTGTGTGGGATCCTATACTGAAGGGTAAGCCAGGTCAAACCGGCGCTGCTGGCTGTTCCTGTGCGCTCCCAGTTTCGCTACCCTAATCTATGCACCCTTGTCGTCTGCTCGATCTGCAGAAGGAGATAGCTATGCAAAATCATCCGCTTACCCGGCGTCGCTTCCTACAGCTTTCTGCGGTCACCACCGCCGGATTCCTGGCTGCCTGCACATCGGTTCCGGCGGCGCAGCCCGGCAGCGGGGAAGCCGGGCCAGGCACGACCCAGGAAAAAGTGACTGTCACCTTTATGGTTCCCGGCAGCGCACAAGAAGATGCCGATTTCGCGCCCGTGTTTGAGGAGTTCAACCAACGTTATCCAGAGATCGACGGGCAGTATACGCCAGCTGGCACTGGATACAACACGCAGTATGATGACAAACTGCTGACGATGCTGGCTGGCGGCACAGCGCCCGATGTGTTCAAGACACTCTTTGGCAAGTTTGGGGCGCTGGCCGCGTCCGGCGTCTATCTGCCGCTCGATGATTTGGCGGCCACCTATGTGGAAGAGACAGCGTTCGACGACTTCTTCGAGGCTCATGCCGAGGCTTGCCGTTTTGACGGCGCGCTCTATGCCCTGCCCAATGACGGCGCGCCCGAAGGCATCTGGTATAACGTAGACCTCTATGACGCCGCGGGAATGCCCTATCCCACATGGGAGACCACCTGGGATGATATGGTGGAAGCCGCCCTGGCGATCACCCAGCAGGAGAACAATATCACCGTTCAGCACGGCATCGGCCATCCATTCTGGCTGGAAACGATCTGGAGCAACGGCGGCGAAGTCATCAGCGAGGACGGGACCAAGTGCCTCCTGGACAGCCCGGAAGCCGTCGAAGCGTTGACCTGGATGCAGGATTTGGTCGTAACGCATGGCGTAGCGCCCGGTCCAGAGGCGCTCAGCGAGATGGGGATGACCGACCGTTTCACCAGTGGCCGACTGGGGTCATTCTGGGCCGTGCGCGGGAGCCTGGGCGCGCTGCGTACCATCGAGGACTTCTACTTTGACGCCGCGCCCATCCCAGCCAACAATGATGGGAACCGGATGACGCGGCTGCTCATCGGCTGGACATCGCTTTGGAACCAGACGCAGCACCCCGATGAGGCCTATCTGCTGGCCGCCTGGATCGCCAGCGCGGAAGGCCAACGGCTGCGGATCAGCCGGGGCTTTGCCCACCCGTCGCGCAAGTCGCTGGTGGATCAGGACTGGTATGCCAAGTATGAGTGCGACCGCTGCAACTCGTATGCGGTCAATACCGTCTTCCCTGAGATGTTGCTGCGCGGTGAGGCGCGCGCCTGGCCCTCTCACGCCAAGGAGGCCGAGATCTTCCAGGCCATCACCACGAACCTGGATGCGCTGTGGGACGGGTCGAAACCCGCCGAGCAGGTTGCGGCGGATATGACCACGGCCATCGATGCCATCCTGCAAGCCTAGCGCGCAGGTTTGGAGCTTTTTGCCCTGGGCTGGTCGTCGCGGGTGTACGCACCAGCCCAGGGTGCTTCTGTGCTGTGAACGAGTCCATTGTTGTGAGATGAGATTATGACTGCTCACACCTACCGGCCCAGCCCCATGCGCCGCAACGAAGAGATCGCTGGGTGGCTCTTTGCCATGCCTTGGATCCTGGGCTTTCTGTTCTTTACTGCCGGGCCGATGTTGGCCTCTGCCGGATTTGCGTTTACCGAATACAACCTCTTGCAGCCGGCGCGCTGGGTGGGATTGGAGAATGTCCGCCACGCGCTGACGGAAGATGCATTGGTCTGGCAGTCGCTGAAGGTGACCAGCATCTACGCCTTTGTCAGTGTACCGCTGCAGATCGTCTTTGGCCTGATCATTGCCTTGTTGCTCAACGCCAACATCCGCGGCCTTCAGTACTATCGCACCATCTATTACCTGCCTTCGGTGCTGTCGGGCGTGGCAGTGGCGCTGCTCTGGCGCTGGATCTATGCGCCGAACTATGGGCTGATCAACGCGTTTTTGGCTGGTCTCGGCATCCAAGGCCCTGGCTGGCTCAGCGATGCGCGCTGGGCGCTGCCCTCGCTGATTGGGATGTCGCTGTGGCATGTGGGGGGCGGTATTGTTATCTATCTGGCCGGGCTTCAGGGCGTCCCTACCGAAATCTATGAGGCTGCGGAGGTGGATGGGGCTAACTGGATGGCGCGCTTCTGGCATGTCACAATCCCGCTGATCACGCCGGTGTTGTTCTACCAACTCATCATCGGCATCATTTCCGCTTTGCAAGTCTTCACCCAGGCATTGATCATGACCAACGGTGGGCCGCACGATTCAACGCTGTTCTTCGTGCTGTATCTCTACCGCAACGCCTTCCAGTTCTTCAAGATGGGGTACGCATCCGTCCTGGCGTGGATTTTGTTCTTCTACATTCTGCTGTTGACCCTACTAGTCTACCGTTCGTCCAGCATGTGGGTCTTTTACAGCGGCGAGGTCAAGAGGGGCTAGGATCGCATGAGCCTTGACACACAGATTCAGCCTGCGTCCCCTGTTGCGCGGACGGCAACCGAGCGGCGTACACGCGGCAGACGCCAAGCAATGGGCCGCCTTTTGATTCACATTGTGTTGATCGTCGGCGCGCTGTTCCTGATGCTCCCGCTGGCATGGATGTTCTCCACATCGCTCAAGAGCCTGGGAACCGTGATGGTGATCCCGCCGGAGTGGATACCAGACCCGCCGCTGTGGAGCAACTACGTTGAAATCTTCCAAGTTGTGCCCTTTGGGCTGTATATCCGCAACACGGCCTTTGTGACCCTGGCCGACGTGGTGGGGAAGATGCTGAGCTGCTCGCTGGTGGCGTTTGCGTTTGCCCGCTTGCGCTGGCGCGGGCGGGATACGCTCTTCCTGGTCATGCTGGCGACGATGATGCTGCCGCCGCAAGTCACCCTGGTTCCGCAGTTCGTCGTCTACCGCTATCTCGGCTGGATCGATACCTATTGGCCGTTGATCCTGCCCAACTGGTTTGGCGGGCCGTTTCTCACCTTCTTGCTGCGCCAGTTCTTCATGTCGATCCCGCTGGAGTTGGACGACGCTGCCCGCATCGATGGGGCTTCAATCTGGGGCATCTACTGGCGTATCATCTTGCCGCTTTCCAAACCCGCGCTGGCGGCAGTGGGTATCTTCATGTTCAACACATCCTGGAACGACTTTTTTGGCCCGCTCATCTATCTCCACTCGCGCGAGCTATATACGCTATCGCTAGGGCTGCGTTCGTTCCAGGATCAGAACTATACGGAATGGCACCTGCTGATGGCTGCTTCGCTGGTAGCGATGGTGCCAGTTCTGCTCATCTTTTTCTTTGCCCAGAAGTACTTTATCCAGGGCATTGTATTCACCGGCGTCAAAGGATAAGGAGTGACTGAGTCTTATGAAGGCACGTGTTAAGGTCGATCTTGACCGCCGCATAGGGCGGATCAACCCGAACATCTACGGGCAGTTCATGTCCCGCCGCCCTGGCTGTTCGGAAGGCGGCCTCTATGATCCCGAAGCCGCCAACGCCGATGCGGACGGGCTGCGCAGCGATGTAGTCCAGTATATCCAGGACTTGCGACCGCCACTGGTGCGCTGGCCAGGGGGCTGCACCGGCACAAGTTATCACTGGCTGGACGGGGTTGGGCCGGTGGAGGAACGCCCGCGCAAGATCGACCTGCATTTCGGTTGGCCTGCTCGCTATGAGTTCGGCACGCATGAGTTCATCCAGTTTTGCCGCCGGATCGGGGCCGAGCCGCATCTGAACTTCGCCATGGGGACTGCGGGGCTAGAGGAGGCCGCGGCCTGGCTGGAGTACTGCAACAGCACGCACGATACCTATTACGCCAATCTGCGCCGCAAACATGGGCAGGAAGAGCCGTACGGCGTTCATTACTGGCAGCTTGGCAACGAGATGTATGGACCCTGGGAGATCGGCTACTGCAAGCCTGCGGACTATGGGCAGGAGGCCCGCGAGTGGGCCAAGGTGCTGCGCCGGTTAGACCCTTCGATAGAACTGATTGCCGTAGGCGGGCATCCTGCCGCAGCGGCGCATGATTGGGCGTGGGAGGTCGCGCCCGAAGTCTGCCCCTATGTAGACTATCTATCGATCCACGATTACTGGCGCATCGGGAACAACCTGGATGGCTGGTATACGCTGATGGCCGGTCCCTACCGCACAGGCCAGGCGATTGACGAAATGGCGGCCGTTCTCCAGCAGGTGCGCCGCCGCGACCCGCGCAGCCGCGAGATCGGCATTGCTGTGACCGAGTGGAATGCCGCACCTGAAGGCGGGATGATGGCGTCTCACCCCGATCTGCCGTCGTTTGGGCCGACCTATCATATGCGTGATGCGCTGACCATAGCGACCTTTGTCAACCTGATGCAGCGTCGCTGCAACGTCGTCAAGCTGGCAACGGTGGCGCAGTCGATCAATGTGGTCGGCTTGATCATGGTCAACCCGGAGGGGGTGTGGCGCGAGCCAGTCTACTGGCCTTTCTGGATGCAGGTCAATCACAGCGGGCCGGTGGCGTTGGAGGCGTGGGTCGAGTGCGAGACCTTTGACGCGCCGGATCTGCGCATGTGGGGGATTCCCTATCTGGATTGCTCTGTGACATTCAACCCGGAGACGGGGACGGTCTATCTATCGTTGGTCAACCAGCACCAGACCGAAGCGATTGACGTCGACGTGGCGCTGCCCGAAGCGAATGTGCGGGAGCAGGGGGTGATCCACCGTTTGCACCATGACGATCCGCTGGCGATGAACACCCCGGCCCAGCCCGACAAGGTGGCGCCATCCAGCACACGGCTGCATGGGCTTGAGCGCCGCTTTACCCAGGAACTGCCGCCCGCCTCTTATACCATTCTCGAACTGTCGCTGGCTGGATAACAGCCCGCCAGCAGATATTGGTAACCGGCCTATCATTTCCCCGTGCCGCTTGCGGTAAGCAGACAGCACGGGGTCTCCCATGCCCCTTGCGCGCTACAAGTGGCATCGGCAGGGGGCATGGGGACCCACAAGCGCCCATCGCCTTTTGGGATGGAAGGATGTCACACCTTGTACTGGCTGAGTGAGGCATCTCCGGCGGCGACCCCGACTGGATACATGCTCGTCATCCAGTGATAGAAATTATCCCCGCTGGCGCGTAATTCCTCATACAACTGACCGGCCAGTTGGCGGCGCACTTCGGCATAGGCCGGGTTGTCGATCTGGTTGACCATCTCCAACGGGTCATTCACCAGGTCATACAACTCGTCTATATCCGGCGGGTTGATCACCAACTTGTGCGTGGCGGTGCGGATCATGCGCTGTGGATAGGGGAAGTGGTGTCC
>CAZYQJ010000148.1:0-9659 GCA_964649925.1 uncultured Litorilinea sp. | reverse complement strand
GCAGCATGTCCTGGCCGAGTACGGTCTTGCATTGGAGAGGCCGCCGCGCAACCTGCCGTTTGGCTGGCGCAGCCGCAACGTGATCGTCGAGACATCCGGCGGGCGCAAGGTCTTGAAACGCTATCGTCCCCAATGGCGGCTGGCGACCATTCGCCATGAACACTCGATCCTGGCACGGCTTGGCGAGGTGAGCTTTCCTGCGCCCCGTCTGCTGTATAACCAGGCGGGTGATTCGGTCACTTGCTACGGCGAACAGGTATACGGCCTGTTTGACTATGTGGCGGGAACCAACCTGGCGTCCAGCCTGATGCCTTCTGCACAGCAGCGGCGTCTGATGGCGGCGGCGGGCGCGCTGTTGGCGCACTATCACCGCCAACTGGCAGGGTTTCAGCCGCACGGCGAGCATCACCTGGGGTACAAGTCGTGCAGCGGAGGTCGACATCAAGATTGGGCGTGGCATGAACGCCGTCTGCGCGACCTGTGTGGTGAGATCGACCAGATCACCAGCGTGCAAGATCGCGCCCATGCCGCGTGGCTGGCACAGCAGGCGGCGCGCATCGGCGACACCCTGGCATCCCTGGGCGAGCGGCTGGAAGCGACGGGCCTGCCCCGTCTGGTTATCCACGGGGACTATGGCGTGCATAACCTGAGTTATCACCGCGATGGCAGCCTGACCCTGCATGATTTTGAGCTTGCGCGCATCGAATGGCGGCTGGTCGACGTGGTCAGCGTGCTTTCCCGGCTGCGGCTGGAACGCAGCCACGATTTTATGGCGGCCTACCATGCGACCTACCCCCTGACAGCGGCGGAGTGGCGGGCGCTGCCGGAGGTATGGCAGGTCTATAAGCTGAGCGGCGCTGTTCTCTACTGGCACACCTATATGGAGATCGGCGGCGGCTATCGTCTGGCGGCTGCCCGCGAACGGGTAGCCGATGCAGACTGGGCGGAAGCCAACCGCCGGGCCTTATTCAGTTTTCAAGAGTCAACTGTGAGTTAACGCATGACCCAACCCATCCGTGTATTGATGCTCGTCCGGCTATTTTTCCCGTGGATTGGCGGCACAGAACGCCAGGCATACAAACTGGCGCGGAGCCTGGCGGAACGCAACATCTCCGTACAGATTGTGACGGGGTGGTGGTTCCGCGGCACGCCGCAGCGCGAAGAGATGGATGGCATCCCGGTCTTTCGCAACCAGACTTTGTGGGAATTCTTTGGGATCAAAGGGCTGCGGAAGTTCGGCGGCTATCTCTATATCCTGACGCTGCTGTGGCATCTGTGGCGCAGACGCCATGAATACGACGTAATCCATGTACATGGCCTCAGCTATCACACCTTCACCGCTGTGCTGGCCGGAAAGTGGTTTGGCCGCAAGACGATCGCCAAACTTGCCAACAGCGGGCGAGCCAGCGATATCGACAAGATGCGCGGCGACAGACAACTGATGTTCACGCGCTGGATGCTGCCCACTGCGCTGCAATGCGACCGGTTTGTCGCCATCAACAAGGACATAGTGGCCGAGTTAAGCGCCGCAGGTGTGCCAGCCGACCGGATCGTCCGGCTGACCAACGGCGTGGAGGTGGACCAAATCCGGGCCAAAACCGATTACGCGCTGCACAGCCCGCCGCGCATTGTCTTTGTAGGGCGGCTGCACGAACAGAAAGGGCTCGATACACTCTTGCGGGCGTTCAAACTGCTCTTGGACCGGATGCCCCAGGACAAGCCTTGCTTGCAGTTGGTGGGTGACGGGCCGCTGCGATCTGAGTTGGCTGCCCTTGCCCAACGCCTAGGGATCGAGAAACAGGTGGAATTCGTGGGGCTGACAGATCGGGTCATGGACTATCTGCAGCGCGCCGATATCTTTGTCCTGCCTTCGCGGGCGGAGGGCATCTCGAACGCGCTGCTGGAGGCAATGGCCTGCGCGCTGCCTGTCATCGTCTCGAAGATCCCCGGCAATATTGACGTAGTCGAAGACGGCAAGAGCGGTCTTTGGATTGAACCTGACAGCGCCGAGTCGTTGGCGACCGGCCTGGCAACCCTGCTTGAACAGGGAGATTTGCGGAGCGCCCTCGGCGCTACAGCCCGCCAGGTGGTGGTCGACCGCTACAGCATGGACGCGGTGGCCGACCAGTACATTGCGCTTTACCAGGAGCTATTGTGCGATGAGTCTGTGCCCGGGTTGCGCCGTGGTGAACGCTCCAGCCAACCCCCGATGATGGAGATGAATGAGGTACATCATGTCTAATGCTCGACCTATTTTTGTGACCGGGCCGGATCGGAGCGGCACAAGCCTGATGTTTGCCGTGCTAGGCTCCCATCCCAATATATCGATGGTACGCCGCACCAACCTGTGGCGTTGGTTCTATGGTCAATATGGCGACTTGAGCCAGCCCGACAACTTCGAGGCCTGCCTCCAGACCATGCTGCGTTACACGCGTATGGACGGGCTGCATCTGGACCCGGACCGCATCCGCCGCGAGTTCTGGCAGGGCGATCCGAGCTATGGACGGCTCTTTGACCTGGTCCACAGCCATCACGCCGAGTTGTTTGGCAAGTCGCGCTGGGGCGATAAATCGCTGCACACCGAACATCACGCAGCGCAGGTCTTTGCCGAATTTCCCAACGCCACGATCATTCACATGATCCGCGACCCGCGCGACCGCTATTCTTCGATCATCAAGCGGTATGCAGGCCGGAAAAAGGGGGTGGCCTCTACCACCGCGCAGTGGCTTTCTTCGGTGGCACGCGCCACCCGCAATGCCCAACGATACCCAGGCCGCTACCTGGCGGTACGCTATGAGTCCCTGGCGCAGCAGCCGGAAGAGACCTTGCACCAGGTCTGCGAGTTCATCGGCGAGGAATTTTCGCCCTGCATGTTGCGGATGGACGGCATCCCCGAACATCGTGATGGCGGCAATAGCTCGTTTGGGCGGCTGGAACCTGGAAAGATTTCGGCGCGGTCGGTCGGTCGCTATCGCACGGTGCTCACGCCACAGGAGGTTGCGTTCATCCAGGGGCATGCCGGGCCGCAGATGGCTGAATACCACTATGACCTGGACGCGGTTCATTTTGCGACCAAGGAGCGCATGTCGTTTTATCTGGCCGAGTTTCCGCTGACGTCGGTCAAGTTGATAGGGGCGCGCCTGAGGTACGATCTCCTTGAACCCAAAGGCCAGAAGGTTCCGCCGCACCGGCTGAAGGATCTCGATGCTGGTCAGGACGACGATGGCGATAACCCGCCCACGATGCCGTATATCAACGGCAACGGCGCATCCGGGACATCTCCAGGGGCAGGAAAGGACAAACTCAACCTGCTCTATGTGATTGGGACTTATCCCAGCCTCACCACGACGTTTATCGACCGGGAGATCGAATATCTGCGCAGCAAGGGCATCCGCATCCAGGTGCTTGCGGTCTGGCGTCCCCCCGGCGAGCTATCGGCGGAACAGAAGCGGCTGGGCGAGGGGGTGATCTACCTGCTGCCTGCGCCGCCGCTCCGGGTGGTCTGGGCGCACCTGGCGACGTTCCTGCGCCACCCGTGGACTTACGGGAAGACCCTGTTTCATCTCGCCACGCGCCCGCATCCTACGTGGCAGGCCCGGCTGAAGACGGTATTTCACTTTGGCGAGGGGATCTATGCCGCGCATCTGGTGCGCGGGCAGACCTATTCGCACATTCATGCCCACTTCATCGACCGCGCCACGACCATTGCCATGATCATCGGGCGGCTGAGACATCTGCCCTACAGCATCACCGCTCACGCTGCCGATATCTACGTCAACCCGACGCTGCTGTCTGAGAAGATGGCTGGAGCCAAGTTCGTCGCCACCTGTACGGGCTACAATCGCGCCTATCTCGCCCAACTTGGCGGGCAGACCATCGACCCGAAACTGCACTGTATCTATCACGGGATTGACATAACAGATTATGAGCCGCGCCGCCGCCATACGGACAGCCGCCCATTGCTGCTGGCTGTGGGGCAGTTGAAGGAAAAGAAAGGCTTCACCTATCTCATCGAGGCCTGCCGGATGCTGAAGGAGCGCGGTTACAACTTCACCTGTGAGATCGTCGGCGATGGGCCGCTGCGCGCACGCCTGGAGGCGCAGATCCGCGACCAGGGTCTAGAAGGGTGGGTTTCACTCTGTGGCGCGCTGCCCCATGACGCGGTGATCGAAAAGTATGCACGGGCCGCGATCTTCGTGCTGGCCTGTACAACCAGTACGGATGGAGACCGCGACGGGATCCCGAACGTCATCCTGGAAGCGATGGCGATGGGGCTGCCCGTGGTCTCAACGCGCCATTCCGGCATCCCCGAAGTGGTGCGGGACGGCGAGAACGGCTATCTGGTCGAGCCAGCCGACTCTGCCGGGATCGCCAATGCGCTGGCCGCGCTGCTGGACAACCCGCAATCCTGGGCGACCCTCGGCCAGAAGGGGCGACAGTCTGTGCAGGAGTTGTTCTCTATCGACCAGAATGCGGAACGCCTGCTGGCGCAGTTTCTGACCTAATTACCAATTACCGAATACCGAGTGCATATGAGCGAACTGACAAAGCCGCTGGCCCATCTGGCCGATCAGACGATGTTTCTCGTTTGGGATTCGCCCCAGGGCGGGCCGCGCGGCAAGATCTTTGCCAAAGAACTGGGCATCCGTCACTTTCACTACGTCTACTCGACGCGGCTGCCCCCCCGTCGTAAACTGCTGACGGCCATCCCGCGTTATCTGTACCAGGCAAGCAAGACGCTTGCCCTGTTGTTTCGCGTGCGGCCCCGGCTTGTCTTTGTCCAGAGCCCGCCCAGCCTGGCTGTGCTGGTGGTAAGCCTCTACTGCAGCCTGACGGGCAGCCGCTATATCGTAGACGCGCACAGTGCCGCCATGCTCCTGCCGGTGTGGACGCGCCCGCGCTGGTTACACCGCTACCTGGCACGGCGCGCTGTGACGACGATTGTCACGAATGAGCACTTTCAGGAGATGATCCACCAGCAGGGAGGCCATTCACTGGTGCTGCGCGACATCCCGACCACGTTTGCCAGGACCGCAGCCTACCCGCTCGATAACAGGTTCAGCGTGACGGTCGTCAACTCGTTTGCGCCGGATGAACCCGTCGATGCCGTGATCGCTGCGGCTGCCGAGTTGCCGGAGGTTGATTTCTACATCACAGGCCCAAGACAGCGGGCCAGGCCGGAACTGCTGGCCGCCACCCCGCACAACGTGCGCTATACCGATTATCTGCCCAGCGGCGACTATTACGCCCTGCTGGCATCGAGTCAGACGGTGATGTGTCTGACCACCCGCGACCATACGATGCAGCGCGGGGCTTGCGAAGCGTTGTCGCTCGGTACGCCTATCGTAACGTCGGACTGGCCGCTGCTGCGCGATTACTTTCATCAGGGAACGGTGCATGTGGACAACACAGCAGCTGGAATCCGTGACGGGTTGCTGGAGATGCAGCGGCACTATCCGCGCTATCGTGCCGAGATCCAGGCGTTGCAGACGCAACAACAGCGTGAGTGGCAGGCCAAAGTCCGCCTGCTGACCGAACTGATCGATCAAGCCCTTGGGCATGGGCAAGCGCAGGCGCATGTCCATGCAGCGCGGGCGAGCGGAAACGGGGTTCATAAATGAGCAAAAATCAAGCAACGCTCATGAAGCCAATCCTGATGGCGGCCAAAGGCAAGGGCGTAGTCAATGCGGTCAAACGCGCCGGTGTCATTGGACAGCGGTATGGGGTCACCGCACACAAGATGGACCAGATCCTGGCGCACTTTGTGCAGACCCTGGAACCATTCAACTGTGGCGCGACCTTTCCGATCCCTCTGGTTACCCTGGCGCGCAACCGTGCGGTGATCGAGAAATATCTGGCGCACAACGTCGAGATCGCGGTTCACGGCTATTACCACATTGACCATACGCGGCTTTCAGAAGCGGATCAGGTGGCGCAGTTGGCGGAGGCGCGGCGCATCTTTGGCGAATACGGCATGACCAATGATGGGTTCCGGTGTCCTTATCTGCGCTGGAACGAAGATACCGTGCGCGCGGTCTCTCGCGCTGGCTTCCAGTATGACAGCAGCCAGGGATTGGTGTGGGATGTCGCAGGCCCGTGGGAGACGTCGACCTATCACCATATCATTGACTTTTACGGTGCGGTCCCGGCGGCGTTCTACCCGGCCCTGCCGCGCTGGGATGAGGGCATCTGCCGCATCCCCTACTGTCTGCCCGACGATGAATCGCTGATCGACCGGCTGCACCTTTTGCCCGATGGGGGGGATATTGGCAAGCCGTGGGCGGCCATCCTGCTGAGGACGCACCAGTTGGGCGAACTCTTTACGCTGGGGCTGCACCCTGAACGCATCCATCTTTGCGAGGGCGCGCTGGTGGAAACGCTGCGGCTTGCCCAAACCCTGACGCCGCATGTGTGGTGTACACGGTTGGACGAGGTGACGCGCTGGTGGAAGGCGCGGTCACAGGCGCAGGTGACGGTGACAACCGCATACGACGGATCGCTGTACGTCGAGGTCGATGGCCCGGTGGGGACGACGATCCTGACGCGCGGGGTCGAAACACACGCTACCCCCATATCGCCGTGGGATGAGGTATACCAGCGCGTGGCGGGCAACACCGTCCGCGTGACATGCGAACGGCGGCCCTTTATCGGCGTATCCCCTGCTTCCGCCCAAACGCTGGTTCACTTCCTGCGCCAGCAGGGATACATCGTCGAAGTGGCTGAGGACTGCCATACCCATTCGGTCTATCTCGACAGGCCCACGTTTGAGGCGGAGGATGAACGCAGGCTCTTGCAGCAGATTGAGCGGGGGAACTCCCCATTGGTGCGGCTGGGACGGTGGCCGCACGGGGCGCGCAGTGCATTGGTCGTTACCGGTGATATTGATGCGCTGACGATCTGGGACTATGGGCTGCGTATTTTTGGTAACTGAAACCGCTGGATTCGTCTGAATTGAGGTATGCACTTATTGGCGTTGATCACGACCATCGTGGATCACAATCATAGAAGATAAGGTGGGATAACAGCATGCAGGTCGTCAATGAACTAGACACAGCCGCCTGGCGAGCGTTTGTCGAGAAGAACCCTGCCGGAAACGTGTTTCACACGCCGGAGATGTTCGAAGTGTTCGACCGCACCCCTGGCTATACACCGGCTCTGTGGGCATGTGTTGACGAAACAGGGCAGATTTTGGCGCTGCTGCTGCCGGTGCAGATCACCCTGAAGGGCGGCATCATGCGGCGGCTTACGACGCGTGCCGTTGCCTATGGCAGCATCTTGTATGATCAATCCCCTGCAGGCCATCAGGCTGTCGTGACGTTGTTGGAAAGCTACACGCGTCACGCCGGGAGTTCGCTGCTCTTTACCGAACTGCGCAACCTGTCCGACCACCAGGCGGTGCAGCCGCTCTTGCAGCAGTGCGGCTTTGTCTATGAAGACCATCTGGACTATTTGATCGACTTGACGCTGCCCATCGACACCCTCTGGAGGAACATGAAACGCAAGGCGCGCCAGGATGTTCGTAAGGCGGAGAAGTGCGATTATCTGACGGTGGCTGAGGCAACCACGCGTGAAGAACTCGCAGTCAACTATGAGCTGATCCGCAAAACCTATACCAATATCCATGTGCCGATGCCGGACTTTGCGCTGTTCGAGAACCTGTTCGATGTCTTGTTCCCCAAGGGGATGATCTACTGCCCAATCGTCTATTCGGATGGCCAGCCTGCCGTAGCCGATGTGGATCTGGTCTATAAAGGGGTCATCTATGGTTGGTACACGGGGATGGACCGGCAGTTTGGCTCGCAAAACCCCAGTGAGTTGCTGCGGTGGCGTCTGATCGAATGGGGCGTGAACAACGGGTGTCGCGTGCTTGACTTTGGCGGTGCAGGCAAACCCTCTGATGAATACCGCGTGCGCGACTTCAAGGCCAAGTTCGGAGGGGAATTAGTCTGTTTTGGCCGCAACATCTACACCCATGCACCCAATCTGCTGCGTCTGAGCACACTGGGCTATGAGGCGTATCGCCGCTATTGGCCGATGCAACCTAGAAAAGCTCAACCTGCGGAACAGACCAACTGACGCCGCATGCCACTGTGCAGGGCGCGCCGTCGGAGGAGTAATACGACTATGATTGGTACACGGAATCAGACGTCTGCAAAACGACACTGCATGATCGTTCATGCGTACTACCCGCTGGGGGAGACCCGTGTCGAGCGCGAAGCCATGGCGTTGATCGACCACGGCTATGAAGTGGACGTTGTGTGCTTGCAGGATGTGGGAGAACCGGCGCACGAGGTTGCGGATGGCGTCCACGTCTACCGCCTGCCCGTTGCACGCAGCAAACGGCGCAGTCGCTTTTTGCAGTTGTTGGAATACCTAGCCTTTTTGGTGCTGGCTTTTGGCAAGGTATCTGCGCTGCACTGGCGGCGACGCTATGGCGTGGTGCAAGCGCACAACCTGCCCGACTTTCTGGTCTTTGCCGCGCTCGGCCCCAAACTGATGGGCGCACGCGTGATCCTCGACATCCATGACCTGATGCCGGACTTCTTTGCCGCACACACCCAGCAGCACGGGGCAGGGCTGTTGTTGCGCCTGGTGACCCTGCAGGAACGCCTGTCCTGCTGGTTTGCGGATCACGTCATTACTGTAACGGATACCTGGCGCGAGACCTTGATCCGCCGCGGCGTGCCGCCGGAAAAGGTGTCGGTCGTGATGAATGTGGCCGATCCCCGGATCTTTTACCGCCGCCTGCCCGATAGTACCGCTGTCAACGGCGTCGCTGGCCGGACAAACGGCCACTTCAACCTGATCTACCACGGCACGATTAAGTACCATTATGGCATTGACCTGATCATTCGCGCCGTCCACAAGGTACGCAGCGCCGTGCCCGGAATTCACCTGACACTGATTGGGCCGGGGGAGGCGTTGCCCGATCTGGAGCGGTTGGCGCGTGAACTGGGGGTCGAAGATTGTGTGGAGTTCAACAGCAATCCGGTGCATGCCTCCAAGCTGCCTGAACGGATCGCCCAGGCCGATGTCGGGGTTGTGCCCAACCGCGACGATGCGTTTACCGGTTCGCTGCTCCCGACGAAACTGATGGAGTATGTTGCCCTGGGCACGCCGGTCATCGCGGCGCGCACCCCGACGATCTCGGCCTACTTTGACGATTCGATGGTCAAGTTCTTCAGGCCGGGGGATGCAGATGACCTGGCCGAGTCTATCGTTGCGTTGTACAACAACCGTTCCCTACTTCAGGAATTTGTCTGCAATGCCGACCGCTTCAACCAGACCTATAGCTGGGCGAGCGTATCGGCGCGCTATGTCCAACTGATTGACAAATTGAATGAGGGGTAACGGAGCGGGAATATACATAGATTGGAGATGACCGCATCCAGATGATCCGTTTGCAGGGATTCCGACCGAAAGCGGCGGTTGTCAGGCCGGTAATAGCCGCCCTGATGGCCAGTGCCATCACCTTTGTTGCGGTGTATTCCTTCTTTACCATCTATCCGCCCAACGTACACTCACAGCCCGCCGCGCCGCCTACACCGACCCCTGGCATGCACTGTGACTTTGTGATCCCGCCCGAAGTGACGGAGATGGATGGCAAGACCAACTGGTCTGTCATCGAACCGGGCAGCACGGTCTGTTTTGAAGCCGGG